>CAZYUZ010000232.1:0-3140 GCA_964650775.1 uncultured Lachnoclostridium sp.
AAAGGAATTGAAGATGCTTATAAAGGATATCTGATGCAGCATCAGTATCCGTTCTGTGTACTGCAGTTTGAGATGGATGGCAGTGATCTGGATGTGAATGTGCATCCGACAAAGATGGAACTGCGGTTCTCAAATCAGCAGGCGTTATATGATTTTGTATTCAGAACTGTCAGAGAAGGACTTGACCGCAAGGAATATATTCCGCAGGTGACAGTGCAGAAACCTATGGAAAAACCAGTGCAGAAGGCAGAAACTCCGCCACCAGTACAAAAACCTGCATCTCCACAGGAACGTAATCTGGATTACTTTCTTGCGCAGATGCGTGAGCGAGTGAAGGCAGATTATGCAAGCAGAGAAAACAAAAGTCCATATCAGCAGAAGTTCGAGCAGAAACCATTACAGCCCATAGCTGAAGAACGTGCTTCATACGGAGAGAAGAAAACTGTTACTCCGGCAAAAGCAGTTGCGCAGAAGCCTGTGGAAGCTCCAAAGCCAGAGCCGAAGAAGGAAGAAAAGCCTGTAGAAGTTTCAGAACCGCAGCAGATGGAACTGTTCGACAAAAAGCTTTTGGCAGAAGAAAGTATCAAAGAGCATAAAATCATTGGTCAGCTGTTTGAAACTTACTGGCTGGTAGAATTTGATGAAAAACTTTTTATCATTGACCAGCATGCAGCCCACGAAAAGGTACTTTATGAACGTACTTTAAAAGGACTGAAAAATAAAGAACATACTTCACAGCTCTTAAGTCCTCCAATGGTATTATCTTTGTCCATGCAGGAAGAAGCGCTGTTGAAAAAATATATGCAGCATTTCACGGATTTAGGCTATGAAATTGAACATTTCGGTGGCATGGAATATCAGATCTGTGCAGTGCCGGGAAATTTATATAACATTAACAAAAAAGAACTGTTCATTGAAATTTTGGATAATTTAAGTGAATTGTCAGGACGAAATAATCCGGAACTGATTCTGGAAAAGATTGCATCTATGTCCTGTAAAGCGGCAGTGAAAGGGAATATGAAGCTTTCCCGTATGGAAATGGAAAGTCTCATCAAAGAACTTTTGACCCTGGATAATCCATATCAGTGTCCGCATGGAAGACCGACCATTATTTCCATGAGCAAGTACGAAATTGAAAAGAAATTCAAGAGAATTGTATGATGAAGAAACCTTTAATTGTTTTGACAGGCCCTACGGCCGTTGGGAAAACCAAGCTGTCGATTGCACTTGCGAAAGCAGTGGGCGGAGAAATCATTTCGGCAGATTCTATGCAGGTATATAAGTACATGGATATTGGTTCTGCAAAAATCCGTCAGGAAGAAATGGATGGTGTGCCGCATTATCTGGTAGATGTACTGGATCCTGCGGAGGAATTTCATATTGTGAAGTTTCAGGAAATGGCAAAGGAAGCCATGGACAAAATTTATGCCAATGGACACATTCCGATTCTGGTAGGAGGAACCGGTTTTTATATTCAGGCCATTGTCAAAGACATCGATTTTACTGAAAACGAAGAAAATACAGAAGTTCGTGCAAAGTGGGAACAGTATGCAGCGGACAATGGTGCAGAAGCGCTTCATGCAGAGCTTGAAAAAATTGATCCGAAATCGGCAGAGGCAATTCCGGCAGGAAATGTAAAGAGAGTTGTTCGTGCACTGGAATTTTATGAGTTATCCGGTAAACGTATTTCAGATCATAATGAAGAACAAAAAGCGAAAGGCTCTCCATACAATTTTGCTTACTTTGTTTTAAATGATCGCAGAAATCTTCTCTATGATCGTATTGAGAAACGCATCGATGAAATGCTGGATGAAGGTCTGGTAGAAGAGGTTCAGGGATTGAAAGACAGAGGCTTTACCAAAAACATGGTTTCCATGCAGGGACTTGGATATAAAGAAATCTTAGATTACCTTGACGGAAATCTGACTTTGGAAGAAGCGGTTTATATTTTAAAACGTGATACGAGACATTTTGCAAAGCGCCAGCTGACATGGTTCCGCAGAGAACAGTCAGTGTCCTGGATTCACAAATATGAATATGACTACAATGATGAGAAAATACTGGATGCCATGCTTGGCATTTTAAAAGATAAAGGAATTTTAAAGGTGTAAAAATGGAAATTACAAATATGTATCAGTCCATGGGGATTTCCAAAGAAGTATATGACTTCGGGAAAGAAATCCTTGGGGGCTTAAAGGAAAGATTTGAAGCAATTGATGAAATTGCAGAATATAACCAGATGAAGGTTTTAAATGCCATGCAGGAATGTAAGGTGAGTGACATTCATTTTGCGGCTACTACGGGTTATGGTTATAACGATTTAGGGCGTGATACTTTGGAAGAAGTTTACGCAAAAGTATTTCATACAGAAGATGCAATTGTGCGTCCGCAGTTAGTAAGTGGTACTCATGCGCTGGCAGTTGCATTGTCTTCCCAGCTTCGTCCGGGAGATGAGCTGTTATCCCCTGTTGGAAAACCATATGATACTTTGGAAGAAGTGATCGGTATCAGAGAATCCGTAGGTTCTCTTGCAGAATATGGTGTGAAATACCGTCAGGTAGATTTATTGGAAGACGGTTCTTTTGACTGGGAAAACATCAGAAAAGCAATCAATGAAAAGACAAAAATGGTAACGATCCAGCGTTCCAAAGGATATCAGACAAGACCTACTTTGTCGGTAGCACGTATCGGAGAGCTCATTAAATTTGTGAAAGAAATCAAACCGGACGTGATCTGTATGGTTGATAACTGCTACGGTGAATTTGTCGAAACCATCGAGCCAACAGATGTAGGAGCTGATATGTGTGTCGGTTCCCTGATCAAAAATCCGGGTGGCGGACTTGCACCGATTGGCGGTTACATCGTAGGTACAAGAGAATGTATTGAAAGAGCAGCAGCCAGACTTACTTCTCCGGGACTTGGAAAAGAGGTAGGGGCATCCTTAGGAGTTATCAGCAGTTTCTATCAGGGATTTTTCCTTGCACCAACAGTGACAGCAGGCGCATTAAAGGGTGCGATCTTCGCAGCCAATGTATATGAAAAATTAGGCTACGGCGTTGTGCCAAACGGCACAGAAAGCCGTCATGATATTATTCAGGCAGTGACATTTGGTACACCGGAAGGTGTGATTGAATTCTGTA
>CAZYUZ010000233.1:0-3107 GCA_964650775.1 uncultured Lachnoclostridium sp.
ACATTACTTGTGATTACCCATAACAGATATTTGTTAAATCATTGTTTTAACAAAATTCTTCATCTGGAAAATACAGATATTCAGGAATTTGACGGCAATTATAATGATTACAATTATGCCCTGTTACAGAAGAAAATCGAACTGCAGGAAATGGCAGCTGAGGAACAGGAAGAAATTGCCCGTGCAGAAAAAATGGTAGAACGTCTTCGTGCGGAAGCTACCAAAATGAGTATTGCTTCTTTTGGACGTACCGTTCATGCGAAACAGACTTATCTTGACAGATTAAAGGCAAGAGCGATTAAAGAACCATTCGTAGATATCAGACTTCCCAAGATTACATTGCCGGAAGTAGAATTTCCAGAGGAAGAAACAGTAGTTTTAACTGTGAAAGATTACGATGTTGCATTTGATGAAACAATTCTTGAAAATGTCAGCTTTGAATTAAAGGCTGGTGAGAAAGTGGCGATTGTAGGTGCTAACGGAACTGGAAAGACTACATTGCTTCGTGATATTTTCAAAAATGCACATTCTGCAATTAAAATTGGTGAGGATTTGGAAGTTGGTTTCTTATCGCAGCTTCATGGTGAAATGCTGGACGAGTCTAAGACGGTCTATGAAGAGTTTGAAACTCTTGGATTTGAGAAAAAGACGCAAGTTTATGATTATCTGAAAGAATATTGTTTTGAAGAAGAAACGTTAACTCAGAAAATCGGTCAGTTGTCCGGTGGAGAGCAGAATTTACTTCAGCTTGCAAAAATCGCAGTAAGTAATGCGAATTTGTTGCTTTTAGACGAGCCGACAAGCCATCTGGATACCTATTCTCAGATTGCGCTGGAAAAAGCTGTGGCAGAGTACAAAGGTTCTGTGTTAATGGTATCACATGATTTTTATAACATTGTAAACTGTGCTGATTACGTTCTGTTTGTAGATGATAAGTCTATGAGACCAATGCGAATCCGTTCCTTTAGAAAGAAAATTTATGAAAATCATTTCAGCAAAGATTATCTGGAACTGGAACAGAAGAAAAAAGAGCTGGAAACAAGGGTTTCAGCAAGTTTGAAAGCAAAAGATTTTAAGACTGCGAAGAAGCTGTGTGAACAGTTGGAAGAAATCATTGGAAAGATGAAATAATATGTTAAAGAACTTCAAGAAAAAATTTATTGGCGATAAAGCCTTTTATCTGATGGTACTTGGCATCGCCGTGCCGATCATGATTCAAAATGGAATCACAAATTTTGTGAATTTATTAGATAACATTATGGTAGGACGTCTTGGTACAGAGCAGATGTCAGGTGTTTCTATCGTAAATCAGTTGATTTTTGTCTATAATATCTGTATTTTTGGTGGTGTATCTGGTGCGGGAATCTTTACTGCACAATACTTTGGACAAAAGGATAACGAGGGAATCCGCCACACTTTCCGCTTTAAATTATGGATGACACTTATCTTAACAGTGGGAGCGATTGTATTGTTTCTGTTGTTTGATGAATCACTGATCAACTTATATTTGAGTGGAAGCAGTGACGGAGGAGATTTGCTTGCAACTTTAGAATACGGGAAAAGATATCTTCGTATTATGCTGCTTGGGCTCCCTGCCTTTATGATTCTGCAGGTCTATGCAAGTACTCTGCGCGAATGCGGGGAAACTGTGGTGCCTATGAAGGCAGGTATGGCGGCAGTTATGGTAAATCTTGTATTTAACTATTTTCTGATTTATGGAAAATTTGGATTTCCGAAACTTGGAGTTGCAGGGGCAGCGATTGCAACCGTCATGTCTCGTTATGTGGAAGCATTCATTGTAATCTGCTGGACGCATAAACATTCGTCGATCCATATATTTGCAAGAGGATTATATAGTACGCTGACTTTGCCAGCTGTTACTGCGAAAAAGATATTTATCAAAGGAATGCCATTGATTGTAAATGAGGCACTTTGGTCGGCCGGTATGGCGATGCTGACACAGTGCTATTCAGTACGTGGATTAAATGTGGTGGCAGGGTTAAATATTGCAAATACAGTGAATAATGTGTTCAATGTCGTATTTCTTGCGTTGGGAAATAGTGTGGCGATTGTCGTTGGTCAGCTTTTAGGTGCTGGAAAGATGGAAGAAGCGCGAGATAGAGATAATAAAATGATTGCTTTTTCTATATTTTCCTGTATCGGTGTGGCTGTGGTGATGATTGCGTTATCTCCGGTATTTCCATTGTTATATAATACGTCAGAAGCAGTACGAAGTCAGGCAACGATGTTTATGATTGCACAGGCGATTTTTATGCCACAGGCAGCCTTTATTCATGCAACTTATTTCACACTTCGTTCTGGTGGAAAAACAATTGTTACATTTTTCTTTGATTGTGTATTCTTATGGATGGTGAATGTTCCGGTCGTATTTGTATTGAGCCGATTTACAGATATGCCAGCGCATTACATTTATGTGTGCTGTCAGATTGCAGACTGGATCAAATGTATCATTGGATTCATACTTGTAAAGAAAGGTGTATGGATTCAAAATATCGTTAAAGAAAAATAAAAATAGGAATTATTATTAAAAAATGCTTGACATATAATTTCTCACATGCTATATTAAAATTACAAAAAGTTAGATATGACTAACCAAAAAAATAGAAAGTGAGGAAAACATATGAACATTTTAGGATTATTTGCAGTAGAAATTATTGGCGCGGCACTGTTTTCACTGGCTTTCTTCGGAGGCATCCAGAAAGTGAAGAGCCTTTGCTACTCATCATTAGCCAGATAATATGCTTACATACATATTGCTATAATAGAAGCACCTGAGACTCATCAAGAGAATCGGGTGCTTCAAATTTTTACAGAATTTTTTTAAAAAGCACGCGAAACTTTCAGATTTTATAATAGAATTTACTATAAACCACTAATAGCCAATGCATTACGCTGACTATTAGTGGTTTATGATTTCGTTTATACTCTAAGTAAACCTGCAAATGCAGTAAAAAATGATTCAATAATAGCTGGTAAAGCAATATTAAAAGTTGTACGGAAGATATCCTTATTGTTAAAGACTTTCATATTCACCACACCTTCTTCAAAGGAATTTCTTATATTTCAATTATAAATCAACAAAAAAT
>CAZYUZ010000234.1:0-2412 GCA_964650775.1 uncultured Lachnoclostridium sp.
AGTTCATATCCTGAACCGTCATACCAAATCCAACATCAGGATGTCCCATTTCCACCAATGTTTGCAGTGTATTATACCCACGGTTGAAGCCATCCGGAATACCACGAATTTTGTCATTGGTTTCCTGTAAACCTTCAATACTGATACGAATTCCCACCTTCGGAAATTCTTTGCATAATGCAATAATCCTATCCGTAAAATACCCATTGGTAGAAATAACAATTCGATCAGACTTTTTATACAATTCCCTTACAATATCAGGAATATCCTGACGTACAAAAGGCTCGCCTCCGGTAATGTTGGTAAATGCCATTTCCGGCAATTTTTTAATATCTTCTAATGTAATTTCTTCACTTGGTTTTGTTGGATCCTTGAAGCAATCACACATATTACATCTTGCATTACAACGATACGTTACAATTACGGTTCCATATAATGTTCTCTTTGCCATTTTCCTATCCTTCTTATGTTTTTCTTTAATTATATAATTCTAATACCTTATTGCAATATTGCGTTAAATCCAAAAATGGTAGTTTTTTACAATTATCTTTATAATTTTTCAGCGTTTCTTTATCATTCCACAATCGTTCTATCATTTCTTTCAACGCTGTCATATCTTCTCCCTGATATAATTCTCCTGTCACTTTATCCTGAACCAGTTCCTTAGTACCTCCTAAATCGGAAGCAACAACAGGAGTACCGTGCATTTGCGACTCCATAACTGCGAATGGACAATTTTCATACCATTTAGAAGGAAATACAAAAAATTCTGCATTTGAGATTAATTTTTTAAGTGTATTTCCTGTTTGAAATCCCAAGTTCATAATGTTTTCAGCCTTGTTTACCTCTGCCTCTAAGGGGCCGTTTCCGGCAAATACAAACTGTATCTCAGGAAGCTGTCTAATGACTTTCAATAACTCATCAATGCCCTTCTCTTCTGCGTAACGTCCAAAATAGACCACATATCTGTCCGGTAATTGGAATTCGCTTTCCTTATCCTTAGATTGGTCATTCGTCAAAAAGTTATGCATAGTAACCGTTCTGCCTTGAAACGCAGGATCCGTTGATAATTTTTGGTTTAAAAATTCACTAGGACATATTATGGTATCTATCTCTTTATAAATTCCATTCCATTGATAAAATTTTGCTTCAATGGTTCCCAGAAGACTCTTAATCACACTATTATGAATACACTTATTCTTAGTACAATTGCCATATTTCCCACCTTCGCATGCAAAACACAGCTGCTTGCTTGATGGTATCATCAACATATGATTCGGGCACACCCATTGGTAATCATGCGCTGTGGCTACAATTCTCACCTTTTGCTTGGATATTTTTCGGTATTTCTTGACAGAATATATTATGGATGGTGTTAACTGGAAATTGATATTATTCAAATGCACAACATCCGGTTGAAAATCATGTAATACCATCAGCATCTTCTTATAGGCCTCTTTGGAATAGATAATCTTAAAAGGATATAAAAGCTTCTGCAACTTTCCCGTATGAAAATCCATATTATCAGTATATAATTCTAACGAATTTCCAACGATTCGTTTCTCATGTTCCATTCCAAAATACTGTACTTCATGACCTTGACGAATCAATTCTTTTCCCAGATTGAAAATATATGTTTCCGAACCCCCATTAGGATGGAGAAACTTATTTACCATCAATATCTTCATCTTTCATCTGCTCCTATTTACATTTCATGCTCTTGTATATTCCTAAAGTTTTTTCTGTCACATCATTCCAACTGTATTTACTACAAATATATTCCTGACTTCTCTTCCTATAATCTTCTACCAAATCAGGATTTTGCAATAGGCTATCCAATACTACTCTTAAATCTTCTACATTTCCATGTTTAAAGGATACCCCACACTCACCAATCACCTCTGTGTTTTCAGGAATATCACTTACCAGACAACAATTTCCATAGCTCATGGCTTCCAACAAACTGATTGCCATGCCTTCAATATCACTTGGTAACACAAAACAATACGCATTTGAAAACAGCTCTTCAAGCTGTCTTCCCTGCACAAAATGTGTCAAAACTACTCTGGGATCCTTCGCTGCCATTTCAGAAATTTGTGCCATATAATCACCGGTATGGCTGCTGCCGCCGGCAATCACTAACTTCTTATCTGTTTGTATCCTTGAAAACGCTTCTAAAAGATAATGAACACCTTTCTCAGGAACAATTCTTGCCAAGAATAAGATATATTCGTCTTTTTTTAGTCCCCATTTTTCTTCAATTTCCTGTACAGCTACCTTCTTCTGTTCTTCTATTCCATTGGGAATAAACAAGGTCTTTCTATTATACGTTTCTTCAAAATAATCCTGTACATTTTTAGAAAGAACAATGATTTCATCTGCATATTTCACAGCCATCTTCTCTCCAAATTT
>CAZYUZ010000234.1:2422-3099 GCA_964650775.1 uncultured Lachnoclostridium sp.
TCTAATCCGTGAATCGTTGCTACTATTTTCTTTCCGAACATTTTAGGAATCCAAAGAAAGGCACAAGGGCCTTCTGCATGATAATGATAAATATCATAATTACCAAACAAGGATCTTACAGTCGCCAAAAAAGAATACACAATAGCATTCAATTTCCCGTTTTGAAAAGTCGGAATCGTAATAATATGAATTCCTTTATAATCTTTGTGCTGTGATGTATCAAATTCTTTCCCGGACACGTGATAACCGGAACGATTATATGCATCTACAAAACATCCTTGCCCTACCAGACGCTTAGATAATTCTTTGACAACAATTTCCACACCACCTTCACGGGATGGTATTCTTTTGTGCCCAATCATTGCTATTTTCATGTGCTCTTTTCGAATGTTTTTCTTCTCCCTGCCATGCTCAAGCATTGTGTGAAAAACAAAGGATATATTCGTATCCAAATATCGTTTCAACAATCTCTTAGGATCCTGCGAAATACGATAAAGCCACTCCAAACAACATTCCTGCATCCACTTTGGTGCTCTTTTAATAGTTCCTGCGTGAAAATCGAACGCTGCTCCCACACCTATCATAAGCCCATTCAATTTATCTTTATGATCGGCCATCCAATTTTCCTGTTTAGGCGCACCTAATCCGACCCAGATAAAATCTGCGCCGGATTCATT
>CAZYUZ010000235.1:0-3094 GCA_964650775.1 uncultured Lachnoclostridium sp.
TTAACCATGCCATTTAATGGAAAATCAGGAAAATTCAATGCTGCAATTCGTACAGTTGAAATCGGTACTGGCGATAAAGCAGTGAAACTTGGCGGCGAATGCGTATCTCCATTATACTCATTTGACGCTCCAATCGAAAATGCACCAAAGGTTGGTGTACTTATCACAGATTACGGCTTTGAAAACGAATCTGAAGGTATCAAAGCATACTACGAAGGCTGTGCAAACTGGGGAGAAATCGCTCAGAAGGCAGCTGCAATGGAAGGTGCAGACTTCCTTGTATTAAAATTCGACAAAGCTGATCCAAACGGTGACAACGCACCTGTAGAAGATTGCATCGCTATCATCAAGGAAGTTGCAGCAGCTACAGATATGCCATTAGTAATCGCTGGCTGCAAAAACGCTGAAAAAGATGCTGAAATCTTCAACAAAGCGTCAGAAGCTCTTCAGGGCAAAAACGTTTTAATCTTCTCTGCTAAAGAAGAAAACTACAAAGGTGTTGCAGCATCTGCAGTATTAGCATACGGCCAGAAGGTTGGTGCTGAATCTTCAGTAGATATCAACCTTGCAAAACAGTTAAACGTACTTATCTCTCAGGTAGGCGTTGACATGGGCACAATCGTTATGAACGTTGGTACAGCAACAGCTGGTTATGGTTTTGAATACGTAGTTTCTACATTAGATCGTATTAAAGCAGCAGCTTTAGGACAGGACGATGCTCAGTTACAGATGCCAATCATGACATCTGTTGGTGATGAAACATGGGGCGTTAAAGAATCTACAGCTTCTGAAGCTGATGCTCCAGCTTGGGGACCAGTAGATGCTCGTGGTGTGAACATGGAAGTTACAACAGCGATGGCTGTATTAGCATCCGGTTCCAATGCAGTAATTTTGAAACATCCTACTTCTGTAGCAACTGTTTCTAAATTAATCAAGGAATTAATGTAGGAAGAGAAGGAGGAAATTCAAGATGGCATTAAAAGGTTTAGATATTTTCAAATTAACACCAAAAACAAACTGTAAAGAATGTGGATGCCCAACATGTATGGCTTTCTCTATGAAAGTTGCTCAGGGTGCATTACCAATCGAAAAATGTCCACATATGTCAAGCGACGCTATGGCTGCATTATCTGAAGCTACAGCACCACCAATGAAAACTATCAAAGTTGGTACAGGTGAAGCTGAATACTCTTTAGGCGGCGAAACAGTTCTCTACAGACATGAAAAAACATTTGTCAGCAAAACACGTTATGCTGTTCGCGTAAATGCAGCTGACGTTGATGCTAAAATGGCAGTAATCGACAACGTTGACTACGATCGTATCGGCGAAAGAATGCACGTAGAAATGATATATGTTGATTACACAGGCGAAGCAGACTATGCTGAAACTGTTAAAAAAGTAGCTGGTAAAGGCAAAACAATTATCCTTGGATGTACAGATGTTGCAGCAGCAAAAGCAGCTTTAGACGTATGTGCAGCTGAAAAACCAATCTTAAACGGTGCTACAGCAGCTAACTACGCTGAAATGGTAGAAGTTGCAAAAGCAGCTGGCGTTGTTCTCGGTGTTTGCGCAGCTAACATTGATGAATTATACGACACAACAGCAGCAATCGAAAAACTTGGCTACAAAGAATTAGTTCTTGACTGTACAGAAGGTACAATCAAAGACACATTCGCTACAGCAGTGAAAGTTCGTCGTGCTGCATTAGCTAAAAACCCAGACCGAACATGCGGTTACCCATCCATCGTTAATGTTGCAGCTTTAACAGCTGATGCAACAGAACAGTGTGGTTTAGCATCTCTGTTCACAATGAAATACGGTTCAATCGTAGTAATGGATCAGATGACATATGCAGAAGCTCTTCCATTATTCGGACTTCGTCAGAACGTATTTACAGACCCACAGAAACCAATGAAGGTTGAAACTGGTATCTACCCACTCAACGGTGCAGATGAAAACAGCCCATGTATCACAACAGTAGACTTCGCTCTTACATACTTCTTAGTATCAGGCGAACTTGAAAGATCAGGCGTACCTGTAAACCTTGTTATCTCTGATGCAGGCGGATTATCAGTATTAACAGCTTGGGCTGCTGGTAAATTATCTGGTGGTACAATTTCAAAATTCTTCCAGGAAAACGTTGAAAGCAAAGTTAAGAGCAGAAAAGTTATCATCCCAGGTAAAGTTGCTGTATTAAAGGGTGATATCGAATCCAAACTTCCAGGCTGGGAAGTAATCATCGCTCCAAACGAAGCTGCACAGCTCGTTAAATTCCTGAAAGATATGAAGGAAAACGGAGAAATCTAAGAGTAGATTTTTCAAAATAAAAATAACTCAATAAAAGGAGAATACAACGATGGCAAAATTTGTTACTATCGGTGAAAGAATTCACTGCATTTCCCCAGTTATTCGTAAAGCTATGGAAGAAATGAATCCAGAACCAATCTTAAAGAGAGCAAAAGAACAGCTCGATGCTGGTGCTACATACCTTGACGTTAATATCGGACCTGCTGAAAGCAATGGTGAAGAATTAATGAAATGGGCTGTAACAACAATCCAGGATGCATTTGACAATGTTCCATTAGCACTTGATACAGCTAACACAAAAGCTATTGAAGCTGGTATTTCTGTATATAACAGAAGCAAAGGTAAACCAATCGTTAACTCTGCAGATGCAGGCGGACGTATCGAAAACATCGACCTTGCAGCTGCAAACGATGCAATCGTTATCGCTCTTTGTTCAGCAGAAGGTATTGCAGCAGACAACGATGAACGTATGATGCACTGCCAGAACATGCTTGAAAGAGGTATGATGCTTGGTATGGAACCAACAGATCTTTGGTTCGATCCATTATTCCTTGTTGTTAAAGGTATGCAGGACAAACAGATGGAAGTATTAGAAGCTATCAAAATGTTCAGCGATATGGAACTGAACTCTACAGGTGGTCTTTCTAACAACTCCAACGGTATGCCAAAACATATCAGACCAATCATGGACTCTGCATTAGTTGCTATGTGTATGATGAACGGTTTAACATCCGCAATCGTAAATCCATGTGATTTAAGATTAATGGAAACAATTAAATCTTGTGA
>CAZYUZ010000236.1:0-3075 GCA_964650775.1 uncultured Lachnoclostridium sp.
TGTTCGAATTAATAAATTTGTTTATGATATAGCTATCAAAGAAAGAAATGAGGGACTGCAATGGAATTCATTTTAGATACAGCGGATGTGAATGAAATAAAAAAATTGAATGAATTATTGACACTGACAGGTGTTACAACGAATCCGACAATCATTACAAAAAGCAAAAAAAGCTTTCAGGATACGGTGAAAGAAATCCTTGAAATACTGGACGAAGAACAGCTCTTCTTTGTGCAGGCAATTGCGACAACCTGTGATGAAATTGTCGAGGAAGCGAAATACATCTGTTCCTTAAGAGAAAAGAATACTTATGTAAAAATTCCTGTGACACATGAAGGATTAAAAGCAATCAAAGAATGCAAAAAGCTTGGTTTAGGTGTACTTGCAACTGCGATTTACACATCAGATCAGGCGTTTATGGCGGCATTAAACGGTGCTGACTATCTTGCGCCATATGTGAACCGCATGGAAAACTATGGAGACGGAATTCAGGAAGTTAAAGATTTGATTGAAATGTTGAGAGTCAACAACATGAATTCGAAAGTTGTTGCAGCTTCATTCAAAAACAAAAAGCAGGTGCATGACTTAATTGTCGCAGGCATTCAAGCTGTGACAGTGCCTGTAGATGTGGCATACGCCATGATTGATCACCCGGGAACTGAATTTGCAGTCGGTGAATTTACAGAAAACTGGAACAAAGCATTCGGTAGAAATACATTGCTATAAAATGAGGGATAGATATGTATGGATTATTAAGTTTTCAACCACAAAATAATGATTGCGATTTTGCGAGAATCGAAGCAGCGAGAGATAAAATGTATCACCGAGTGGCAACCATTTGCCCGGAACGAGCAGAAATTATCACAGCATCATTCCAGAAAACGGAAGATGAACCGATCGTAATCAGAAGAGCGAAAGCGCTTGCTGACATCTTGACACAGATGACAATTTACATTGAACCAAATATGATCATTGCAGGAAATCAGGCAAGCACAAACTTTGCAGCACCGATTTTCCCGGAATATTCTTACGACTGGGTCATTGAAGAGTTAGAAGAGTTCGATAAAAGAAGCGGCGACAGCTTCCAGATCAGTGAAGAAACAAAAGAACGCTTAAAAAAGCTTGCTCCATACTGGGAGGGAAAGACTCATAAGGACCAGGTGTTGAAAAATCTGGCACCGGTAAATCGCCTTGCTGAAAAACAAAATGTACTGCACCGCGGCGGTATCAGTATGTCTGGTGACGGACATATCATTCCGAATCATGATTTTGTACTGGAAGTTGGCTTTGCAGGAATGAGAGACATTGCAAAGGTTCACTTGGAAAATGATGAAAATCTTACACAGGAACAAAAAGATTTTTATGAAGCAGCAGTCATCGCAATGAACGGAGCGATTTGTTATTGCGAGCGATTTGCAGAACTGGCAGAGCAGGAGGCAGAAAAAGAAACAGAATCTAAGAGAAAACAGGAACTGTTGGAAATGAAGCAGATGTTTGAAAACATTGCAAAAGGTGGTGCGACAAGTTTTCTTGAAGCTGTAGAGTATGTGTATCTGACACATTTGCTGATGATGATTGAAAGCAATGGGCACAGTTTCTCCTTCGGACGATTTGATCAGTTTATATATCCATATTATGAAAAAGATTTAGAGGCTGGAAAAATCACAAAAGAAAAGGCGCTGGAAATTATCACACATTTCTTTATTATGACAAACAGTCTGAATAAGATTCGTCCATGGGATCATACACAGTACAGTGGCGGTTATCCGCTATACTCCAATCTGATGGTGGGCGGTATGAAACCGGATGGTACAGACGGAACCAATGATCTGTCTTACCTTTGTCTGGAAGCAATGGCACTGACAGGACTTCCTGAACCGAACTTAAGTGCAAGATTCTACGAGGGAACGAGCCACGAATTTATGAAAGATGTGGCAAGACTCATCAGAAAAGGCTTCGGTATGCCATCTATTTTCTGTGATGAAGTTTGTATTCCGGCAATGATGTCTTTGGGATTGCCTGAAGAAGTTGCAAGAGAATATTCTTCCATGGGCTGTGTAGAAACTGCGATTCCTGGCAGATGGGGGCACAGAGCAACCGGAATGACTTACGTGAATTTTGGAAAGATCATAGAACTTGTGATGCATAATGGTCAGGATCCGGCATCCGGAATCCAGCTCGTGAAGTTAAATGGAAAAGAAGGAAGCGAAATCGATTACGCATCTTATGAAGAGGTTTATGCAGCATGGGAAACATTGCTTGCTTACTATACAAATCTTGCAATTGATTGTGACTTGGTTTGCGACCGATCTTTGAAATATCACGATGCAGATGCATTTGCGTCATGTACGGTAAATGATTCTCTGAAGAGAGGAAAAACACTGAAAAACGGCGGCTCAGAATACGACTTTGTAAGTTCTTCTAACATTGGTCCATCTGTAGTTGGTGACAGTCTGGCTGCGATTAAAAAACTGGTGTTTGATGACAAGGTGCTTACATTAAAACAGTTACAGGAAGCAATTGACAGCAACTTCGAAGGCTTGGAAGGTGCAAAAATCCGTAAGCTTTGTAAAAATGCGCCGAAATTTGGAAATGATGATGACTATGTAGACGAAATCGTAGCCAATGTATATGAATCCTATTTGGAATTGCTTCCGGGCTTAAAAACAGACCGAGACGGATGTGGTCCAAAAGGCTGTACTTATACAATGTCAACCTCAAACATTACTTCCTATGTGCCAAATGGATTTGATGTAGGTGCGACACCAGATGGAAGACTTGCGACCATGCCTTTAAATGAAGGATGTTCCCCATGCCTGTCTGCAGATAAAGAAGGTCCAACTGCGGTGATTAACTCCGTATCCAAACTGCCAAACAAGCGAATGGCTGGCGGACAGCTTCTGAATATGAGATTCTCTCCAGGCTCTTTAGAGGGAGAAGAAAATCTTGAAAAATTTACGAGATTTATGGAAGCAGGAAGAATGAAAAATATTTTCCATAATCAGTTTAATATTGTAGATTCCAAAACATTAAAAGCGGCAAAAGAACATCCGGAGGATTATCCGGACTTAATGG
>CAZYUZ010000237.1:0-3043 GCA_964650775.1 uncultured Lachnoclostridium sp.
AGATTCGTAAAGTACTTTCGTTCAATATACTCCTTCAACTTATCATCCGGATGTTTAAGATATACGGTATTTCCTTCAATCCTATCGACTTCCAATGGTTTTATCCATGTTGCAAATGCCATTTTATTCATATTAAATTCGATGCGCACATATTCCTTGATATCCTTCCATGATTTCAAAAGCTCTCTGTGTGCAATCTCAATCCCTTCTTCTGTAACGGGTTCCATAGGCTCTAACTGCAGCGTTCCCACAAGTTCTTCTGCTTCCATTAAGGTCTCTAAATCGAATTCGCTGTAGATTGTTAAATGTAATGGCTTTCTCATATGCAGGCAATCCCCTCCTTTAAATCACATTTTCCGCAAAGGCTATATGATAGTCTTTCTGGAACAGTTCCATGATTGCAGCTCTAATAGATAAGAAAAATTTTTCTTCGATATATTTTTCCGAACCCTCCATGAATCCTTTCAAATATATTGTATTGTATTGAACCTTTTCAATTTCTAACGGTTTAACCCATGTATTATAGGTCAGACTAGGCATATCAAGGATATTTTTCACGTATTCTTTCACAGTCTCCCACCCTTCGTTAATAACAAACTCTTTTACCTGGGAAGCATCATATGATTCTTTCGAAGGTTCCGCTTCAACATCTAATACAATCTTTGGCGAAACATCTGAATTATCCTTTACTTGCTCTACCTCTCCTGTTACTGTTAAGTTTTCCAGATCGATTTTCAATCTGATGGATACTTCTAATGTTTTGTTCATTTGCTCTACCTCTCCTTTTCTTTGCTTCTTTTTTCTTTCCAAATCGAATAAATGCCAGTCCTCCGGATATTCTTGACATAGACAACACCATAGCAATCTCACAAAGCAGTGTAAAGACTGCCGTTCCTCCATAAGATATAAATGGCAGGGCGATTCCTGTGTTTGGAAATACATTCAAGTTTACAGCCAGATTAATTAGGGATTGCACAGCAATGTGTGCAACAACTCCCACGGATAGTGCATATCCGAAAAAATCCCTCGATGACATGGCTGCTTTTAGTAAGCAGAAAATCAAATATGTCAATAGGGAAAACAAAATCAAAGCTCCGCCTGCACCAAGTTCTTCACATAGGATAGAAAAGATCATATCTGTATGGGGTTCCGGAATCATAAACTTTTGCATGGAATTTCCAAGACCTTTTCCAACTGCTCCGCCACTTCCAATGGCATACAACGCCTGTAGCGTCTGGAATGACTGGTCGGATTCATATTTATATGGACTTAACCATGCGGCGATACGGCCAACACGAAAACTCATGTTCTCTAACTCGTTTGGCGATGGCAAGTTTCTCCATATGCTAAGTACATAGATTCCAGCAGCAGAACCAACCAAAGCAACGGCACCTACATGAATTGCAACCAACTCTGTAAACACAAATGTCATACAAAACGTAATCCCAAGGACTACAATACTGGAGGATAAGTCATTGGAGATTACCATTAACAATCCCGCTGCACATCCGCCAAGCCCCCACATCCACAATAGGAGTTTCACCTTCTGCAGACTTTTCTGATACCTTTGAATCATATAACTTAGGATTACAATGGTACCAATCTTCACTGCTTCTGCCACCTGAAACTGTACTCCAGCAATCCTTAACCACCTGGTTGCCCCGTTTACAGATACTCCGGCACGCGTTAATAGCAAAAAGATGCAGCCAATACTAAGGACGTAAATGACTTTCGAATAACGGTATAGCATATGGTAATCCATAAACTGTGCGATAAAACATACCAAAAATCCCAGTAATACGAACATCAACTGTCTTTTAAAATAATCTACGGATCCTGATGCCGAAAATATCATCATCAATCCAAGAACGCATAAGAACATCGTGGATATCCAAATATCTCTATGATTACTAATTCCACTTTCCTGCTGTAACTTCATACATACTCTCTTTTCATTTATTATCGTCGTGTACGCAGTATAGCAATTAATATTGACAGAAACTGTCATCCTATGGTCTTTTTTATATGCTTCTTCCCTTTTGTGCATCAAAAAAACAGTCCATCTGTCGGTTCTCTCGACAAATGGACTGTCTCTTTAAACATGTACTTAATCTTTTTTCGGTGCTCTTTTTCTCTTTGGAGTTTCTACAAGCATTTCAACCGGAAGTTTTCTCCTTTGAAGTTCTTTTAAGAGCTGCTCTTTCTCTTCTGAATCCATCTCCAAAAGAAGTTCTATAATCGCCTTATCCAGTTCATCCAGTTCAGAATAGTCAAACAAAAGACCACCCTTTTCCTCTTTTCCCATGATTACAAACATAGGAACACCAATAACATAGGAAAACCGAAATAGATGATCCACCGTCACCTTCTTCTTCCCATTCTCCAACATGCTGTAAAATGCCGCGGAAATCCCCATCTCTTCCGCCACATCTTTTTGTTTTAAATTTTTTTGGATACGAAACTGTTTCATTCTCTGTCTGATATACTCAGAATCATACATGATAATGCCCTCTTGAACCTTAGCTTATGTCTTATTCTAGCACCCATTCGTTATTACTTGCAAGCAAGGATTCCTCGGTAGGCTTTACAAGCCCCAGATGAAGCTCACCCGTCATTTTGCCCTTAACGGTTTTGGCCATTAAAATGCTGTCTTTTAATCTCCCTTTCTTTATCAACGCCGTATCTGTTGTAAAGAATAACTTTTCACTGAATTTATCGCGCTCATTGTTCAGTAGTCTCACGATTTTATTCATGCCTTCAAGATTTTCAACAGCAATTAAAAATCTGACGTGCCATCTTTCACCCGTTTCCTTATACTTTTCTTCCATATAATTGTAGTGATGTATCAATCGTCTGTACTTCTGTAATAAGCTTCCAATATTTTTCATATGTTCTGATTCCGTCACAATTCGCTCATCGAGGGTAAAATGTATGGACTCAACAACAATCGTATACATGTTTTCACCACACTGTACTTCAGCAGTCATCGTTGGATGGAGCTTATTCTTGAATGCACCGAAAATCATTTCCTTATCCCTTGTAA
>CAZYUZ010000238.1:0-3032 GCA_964650775.1 uncultured Lachnoclostridium sp.
ACTCTCCATATCGATATTTCATAATGGACAAATATTTTTCCACATATGCAATCTCTTCTTCAATACATGCAGTTTTATTTTTTGACAAAGAATATCTAAGTATATCCGATAATCCTACTAAAAGTTGTGTTACGGGATGATCGTCACCACAGTCGTTCTCTATCATAAGACATGCGACATTTAACGTATTGAACATAAAATGCGGGTTGATTTGTGTCTGCAAAGCCAACAACTGCGTATCCTTCAATACTTCCGTTCGTTGTTCCAATTCTTCCCTCAGTTTTGTACTTTCCTCCTGCGGTTTTACTAATTTTATGCTGTAAATACAGGCAAGTATTATTGCACCAGCAACAGCAACTAATAGTGTCACAATAAATTGTTTCTGAACTTGCGTGATTCTAAAAAAATAATCGCTAACTGGTGTAACTAACACACATGTTAAATCATATTCTTCAATATAGGTTTGTACATAGGTGTAAGTATCGCTTTCTGAAATGTTAAGTTCACTAAAAGCTTCACCTAGCTGAAGTTTTTCGAGGTCTTTTATTTCCTGCGGATTACCATACAATTGTTTTTTATCTTCTTCTAAAATAACTCGGCCTTCACCATCTAACATATATAATTGCATTGATTGATGGCGGTTACCTAATAAATACTCATACAGCTTCTCCATATCAATATTAAGAAAAACAATCCCTTCCGTTGTTTTTGAATTCCAATGTCTTGCCAAAGTAATATAATATGGCCATCCATTTAACCCAGCATGAGCATATAGTTTATTCTCATCTTCTTTTCCTTCAAAATCCAGCATCCATGAAATATCATCTGGCATTTTTTCCCCTTCATAAGAATAAACATCATCCCATGTATTGTTATAAACACGATTGAATTGTGGAGCATACAAAAAAACGGATTCTAAATATGGCAACTCCGAAGCAGACCATTTTTTACCTAACTCATTATAATAATCATGCATAAGGTATTCCGGTTTTTCATAAGTAAAATAGAGTTGCACAGTCTTGTCCAATGTCGCATCAATTACCATTTCATTCCCCTTTGCCAATATCTCTTCCATTCGATTGTTCAACTCCAAAGCCACGGTTTCATTTAAACCAATAATTTCCTGTTGCAGAGCACCAAAAGACATCTTATACACTGCACCTGTAACAAAAAAGGAGATAATCAGCAAAACAATCAACAAAACACAAAAATTTTTTAAAAAATGCTTATTCTTTACATAATATTTTCTTTTCATTTCCAATCTTCCTGTGATATTTCGCCTGTACGCAAAGCCCGCCGATAATCAGACGGCGTATATCCTGTCTTTTTCTGAAAAATAACACTAAAGTATCTAGCATCACGAAATCCAACTAATGCTGCTATATCTGCAACAGATACATTATGACATAGCATATGTTTCGCTTTTTTTATTCGCAAATCTGTCAGATATTCATTGTATCCTATTCCTTTTATTTTCTTAAACAAACGACTAAAATAAGATGGTGACAAATAAACATGATCTGCAACATCATCACGACTAATCATTTTGCTTAAATTTTCCTCAATATAGCGACATGCAAGGTCTATTTGCACTTTTCCTTCTTCCGTTTTCATAGATGTATAGAGTTCTGACAATTCCCACGCAGTTTCTACCGAACACACCTCTGTCCATTTAACCGAATGTTTTAAAACCCTGTCAAAGTATTCAGGTATAGATGACAGTTGTCGATGTTCCTCCAAACTTTGTGGAAGAAGCAAATATTCATACTTTTCCAAAGTATAACTCAAGCAAAGAACTATCCATCCTGGCAGAGCATCTAATAAAACATTCTTATAAATCATTGCAATTTCTTCTTTTTTTCTTTCATGTACCTCCAGTGGCTCAATTCGAACTACACTCCCTCTGCCTTGTATTAATTGATCCAATGTTTCTATCCATTCTTTTGATTCCTGTCCTTTAATTATCGCGCTATATATGGACTTCTCCAACTTATCATACTCGTAATGTTGCGGTAATAATAAGTTTTTTCTCTTTTCATCCACTTCATTACAGCATCTCTCCACAAGCTCCACAATCTGTTTTGATACAATGGGTTTTAGCAAATATTCTTTCACTCCATATTGAATCGCTCGCCTAGCATACTCAAACTCCTCATGGCCACTAATAATAGCAACTGGACAAGCATTTGAGAAATCTTTAACAAATTTTGCTAATTCCAAGCCATCCATAAGTGGCATTTTAATGTCTGTAAAAACAATGTCTACTACATGTTCCTTGAGAAATTTGCGTGCTGTAAAACCGTTTGGTAAACTTGCGGCCACAGTTATATTAGGCATCTTACTAATACGCTCTCCAAGTAGCAACCTTGCACAATTTTCATCATCAACCAATAATATGGAATAGTTGTTCTTGAACATAATTTCCTTCCTCTCCTGTCTATCAGTTTCTGTCAATAATAGGACTTCCTTTTATCATATGACTGACAAGAAAGGAAGTCCTACTTTACATTTTTTTATTTTGATTTCAATACTTCCTGATACTGTCTATCTAACTCCTCTAAGATATCTTTAAGTCCCGCCGCTTCTAATTTTTCGATATATTCATTATATCTCTTTTCCCAGTCATCTGCAGTATAAATTGTTCTTTGATATTCACTCTCTACTGCTGTAACCTGAATGAACTGATTCTCAACTTCCGAAAAGTCCCATGCTATACCCATTGCCGGTGAGAACACGGTATCTTCACCCTTTTCAACACCATTAATAACGTATTCGTTAAATCCTTCCCTATAGGATTGATTTTTCCATGCATGGAAAACATTTCCCTGACTCCATTTATAATTACTGTATGTACAGTTTGCTGACCCACCTTGTTGTCCATCAAATTCTAATGTTGTAATTAAATCATTTTCCTTGTCTTTCCATTCCCAGTGAATGCCTTCCAAGCCATATACCAAAGTGTTGTAGAATTCTTTCCCCTTTTCTGTCCTAAGTAATTCAATAATCATCATTGCTTCAGCTGGATGTTCACA
>CAZYUZ010000239.1:0-3027 GCA_964650775.1 uncultured Lachnoclostridium sp.
ATTTCCATTGTTGGGATATCTGCTTCAACTTCTGTCTTGCCACCGCCGATTGGGTTCATACCAAGTACACGGCCACGACGTTTATTTAAGTCACCCATAACATCACCAGTATATTTATCTGGAACGATAACTTTCATGTTAACGATCGGTTCAAGAAGAACTGGTTTCGCATCCATGAAGCCCTGTTTGAATGCCTGGATTGTAGCCATCTTGAATGCCATTTCAGAAGAGTCTACTGGATGGTAAGATCCATCGTATAATACAGCCTTAACACCAACTACTGGGTATCCAGCCAAAGGTCCTTTACCTACAGAATCCTGTAAACCTTTTTCAACTGCCGGGAAGTAGTTCTTTGGAACTGCACCACCAACTACGATCTGTTCGAATGTGAATGCCTCTTCAAGATTTCCTGAAGGTTCGAATTTCATCTTAACGTGACCATACTGTCCATGTCCACCAGACTGTTTTTTGTATTTTGCATCAACATCAGAGTTCTTTCTGATTGTTTCTTTGAATGCAATCTTAGGTTTTCCAAGTTCAACGTCTACTTTATATCTGTCGAGAAGTTTGGAAACAACTACGTCTAAGTGCTGATCGCCCATACCGTAGATTAATGTCTGACGGTTTGCGCTGTCATTCACTGTCTTTAATGTAAGGTCTTCTTCCATTAATTTTGCAAGAGCCTGAGAGATCTTATCTTCATCACCTTTGTTTTTCGCTTTGTAGCTCTTGTATGTATATGGTTTAGACATTTCTGTCTTAGCGTACATAACTACATTGTTCTTTGTGCAGAGTGTATCGCCAGTTTTTGCAGATAATTTACCGATGGCACCGATGTCACCAGCGTGAAGTTCTTTTACTTCTTCTGTTTTATTACCACGGATTACGTATAATTTGTTTAATTTTTCTTCGATGTCCTGTCCCTGGTTGTAAAGTGTATCTTCTGGTTTTAAAACACCTGAGCAAACTTTTACTAAAGAGTATTTACCGATGAATGGGTCAACGATGGATTTGAATACATAAGCTGTTTTTGCTTTAGAGAAGTCATAGTTTGCTTCAAAAATGCTGTTTGCTTTTGTATTGATACCAGCGCATTTTCTCTTATCTGGGCTTGGGAAGTAGTCAACGATATCATTCAATAAGTTATGAATGTTACGAAGCTCTGTGCTTGATCCCATAGATACAGGCATGATGCTTCCATCAAATACGTTGAATTTTAATGCAGCGATAATTTCACTTGGTGTAAATTCTTCGCCTGCGAAATATCTTTCCATGAATTCTTCGCTTGTTTCAGCAACAGCGTCCATAAGAGCTTCACGGTAGATTTCAAGGTTATCCATACAGTAATCAGGAATGTCACATTTTTCTCTCTGTCCGATACCTGTGAAACGACGGCCTGATTTTTTAACAACGTTAACGTAACCAACGAATTTTTCATTTTCACGGATTGGCTGATAGAAAGGAGCAATTTTCTTTCCATACTGTTCTGTTAATGTTTCAACAACTTCACGGAAGGAAGCATTGTCAACATCCATTTCAGAGATGAAGAACATTCTTGGAAGGTTATATTTTTCACATAAATCCCAAGCTTTCTGTGTTCCTACTTCAACGCCTGCTTTACCAGAAACAACGATAATTGCTGCG
The DNA here is from genome assembly GCA_964650775.1 of uncultured Lachnoclostridium sp. GTDB lineage: Bacteria > Bacillota > Clostridia > Lachnospirales > Lachnospiraceae > HGM12587. The sequence goes on from CAZYUZ010000239.1 coordinate 1,645, forward strand.
TCTGCTGCTGCAACTGCTTCTTCTACTTCACCTACGAAATCGAAGTAACCTGGTGTATCTAAAAAGTTAATTTTAACATCTTTCCAAACGATAGGTACTACTGATGTACTGATAGAGAATTTTCTCTTAATTTCTTCTTTGTCATAATCGCTCAGTGTATTTCCATCTGACACTTTACCAATACGACTTGTCAGACCTGATACATGAGCCATAGCCTCTACTAAGCTTGTTTTTCCGCATCCGCCGTGTCCTAAAACTACAACGTTACGAATCTGATCTGTTGTGTAAACATACATGTCGATATCCTCCAATACTTTTGCATTATGACAACCACACTCCTCTATGACCGCCACATGGATACATTTTACTAAAAAACAAAAAAAATAGCAACCTTTTTCGTTAATTTGCATAATTTAATTTTCTTTGCATCTATTGTTGTTTTTTTTCAAAATCTCAATTATAATGAAATGTACGCGCTTTAGTGCGTTTACGTGATAAAGGAGCATTTTTTATGAATAAACAGCCAAAAATCATCGGTTTTGTCGGTTTAGGGCTCATTGGAGGTTCTATTGCCAAAGCCATCCGCCACTTCTATCCTGATATACATATTGTTGCGACTTCCGGTCGTAAAGAAACTGTGGATCTGGCACTTTCTGAAAATATCATTGATGAGGGATGTTATGAAGTCAGCGAAGCTTTTTCAAAATGTGACTACATTTTTCTCTGTGCGCCGGTTTCCTATAACGCAAAATATCTGGCAGATTTAAAGCCAATTATCAAAAAAGACTGTATCATTACCGATGTAGGAAGTACCAAAACAGATATTCACACTCGCGTAATCGAACTTGGTATGGAAGCAAATTTCATTGGTGGTCATCCGATGGCTGGTTCTGAAAAGACAGGACTTGATAATTCCAAAAGACACCTGATTGAAAATGCATACTATGTAATCACTCCAACTGCCAAAGTATCAAAAGATTCTGTTGAGGATTATGTAGATTTTATCGGATCTTTAAAGGCACTTCCTCTGGTGTTAGATTATAAACAGCATGATTATATCACTGCTGCCATCAGCCATCTTCCGCATCTGATTGCAGCTGGTCTTGTCAATCTGGTAAAACATAACGATTCCGAAGAACAGTACATGAAAAAAGTTGCTGCCGGTGGATTTAAAGATATTACAAGAATTGCATCTTCTTCTCCAATCATGTGGGAGCAGATCTGCATGACAAACCACGAAAACATTTCCGAACTTCTTGGTAAATATATCGACAGTATGCAGGAAATCAAAGACTCTTTAGATTATGTACGTGGTCAGGATATTTACGATTTATTTGAAGAATCCAGAGAGTACCGTAATTCTATTACCGATGTTTCTCATGG
>CAZYUZ010000240.1:0-3003 GCA_964650775.1 uncultured Lachnoclostridium sp.
AAATCCGAATTCCTGGATTTTTTGCGTACTTTAATAAGCATATGGCATTTTCATGGTAAGCGTCAAATCCTCCGCCTTGAATTTTAATCCGATTCATGCAAAACTTGAAAAAACTCAGAAAACTAACTAGTTTTTTGTAAACGCACCATAGCGCGTACCTTGATTTTTTTAAGGGCGATGTTCTCGCCCTGTGTTACTTGGGTTTTCGGATTCTTTCTGGAAGGTTTGGAGACCATGGCAGCAGATCTTCCAGGAAAGATTTATCTGTATCATCCATATGTTTTGATATTTCACTTAACAGATATTCGAAATAATCATACGGCTTTAAGTTATTCGCTTTTGCTGTTTCAGCAATGCTGTATATAATCGCAGATGCTTTTGCACCATTAATCGTATCAATCATCTGCCAGTTTTTCTTGCCGATGCAAAAACCACGGATTGCACGTTCCGATGCATTGTTATCCATTGGAACATTTCCATCTTCAAGAAAAACTTTTAGATAGCGTTCCTGATTTAAGATGTATGTGTAGGCTTTGCGAAGCTGTCCAGACTTTGGAACTGTAGGTTCTTGCTGTTTTAGGTACACAAATAAAGCATCAACAAGTGGTTTTATAACCAGCTGTCGCTGCACAAGTCTCTCTGCTGAAGAAAGGTCTTTTAGTTTGCCTTCTTCACGATAGATAGCCTGTATCTGGCTCATTACAAGAAAAGCATTCGATTTTTTGCGCTGTTCTTTTGGAAGAACCTCAAGTGCCTCATCGAATTTACGTCTGGCATGAACCCAGCACCCTGCAACACGAAGCCCCTCTAATTCCTTTTCGATGGTATGGTAAACCTGATAACCATCCGTTACACAAATACCGGTGTAATCTTTCAGGAATTCCCTTGGATGATTACTATTTCTTGTTTCATGGTAATCATATAGGACAATCTGTTTATCCTCATACATATGTCCTGAGCGATAAACCCACATATAGCTCTTGGAACCTGCTGGTCGTCCATCTCGGTTTACGAGTACGGGCGTTTCGTCTGCCTGAATGACATGATAGTCATAGAGCTTTTTATGAAGATAATCATAAATAACAGCCAGATATTCCTCTCCAAGACGAATCATCCAGTTTGCCATATTTTTTCTTGGAATGGTAAGTCCGTAGCGTGTGAATTCCTGTTCTAAGCGATACAGTGGAACTGCATTTACATATTTACCATTCATGATGGCAGCTGCGAGAGATGGCGATACAAGACTTCCGTGAAGCAATGCCTTTGGATGGTCTGCTTTTACCATATGTCCATCAGACTTGCTGGCATACACACCAACATGATGTTCATCCACTTCTACTTTCGCAGGAGTGAAATGATAACGCTTGGCAATCATGTCCGGAAGCTGTTTCCATCCGTTTTCACCGAATTCAGCAGTCAGTTCATCTTCTGACATGTAATGGGTTATGACATTTACCGGAAGACCAGTGATATCTTCCTCTTTTTTACCAGTACGTTTTTTCTTCTTTGCAGGTCTCGTTTCGAGGTCTTCAGGCTCTTCAGCCTCAAGGTCACAAACAGCCTCGGATTCATTGAAGAATACAATGTTACCATCTTTTTCAAAAAAGCAGATCTGGTTTTCAACACTCATCTTTTCAGAGGATGTACCAAAGCGTTTCTTATTTGAAAGAACCAGCTGCTCCATAATAAGCTGCATTTTTTCATTTAAATCATGCAGCTCTTTGGTAAGCTTTTCATTCTGTTCCTGCTGATTGACCAGAAGCTGGATCAGAAGAGACTTGTCAAAAGTATTCAATTGTTCTTCTGTAAACTTAACTGCCATAATACATACTCCTTCAACTGGAGATTATTATAGCAGATGCAGCACATTTATGCCACTTACAGCACTTTTATCGTTCGTCATTTTGACGGTAGATAACAGTAATAAACACCTCATAAAACATGGGATATTTATTATTGTTATCCACGAAACATACTTCTGACCAGTTATCTTTTTACAAGATTTCCGGGTATTGAAAGTATTTCTGTGGATAACGGTAAAGTAATGCATTATATGCGTTTTTTATCAGCCAACGACAAAAATAAATTTCTATGAATTGCACAATTACATGGCTTTAGGAGGGGTTTCCATCTCTTCTATAGGATGTCTTGCTACAACTTCGAGCCCTTTCATCAGCATGTGATACTGCTCTGGTGTAATCTCCATAGCCGCTGCTTTGGTACGTGGCCAGTTGAAAGCTCCATTATCCAGCCGTTTGTAGAGAAGAAGGAAACCATCACCTTCCCAAAGCAATCCTTTGATTCTGTCTGAGCGTTTTCCACAAAATAAAAACAGTGTATTTTTATCATATGGATCAAGTTCAAACTGAAAACGGATAATTGCGGCAAGCCCCTCCATTCCACGGCGAAGATCCGTGTAGCCGGTAGCAAGGTATACCTTTTTGAAACCATGTGCATCATTGAGCATAGGTACATGCTCCAATTAACTTTTTTAAAAAGTCAGCTGATGCGTTTTCATGGAGTTCAATGCAAAGTCCATTTACCCCACGGATAACGGCTGCTGTACCAGCGGTGGTAGTGGGTTCGTTCGCTGGTTTTATTTCAGGCGCTGGCAATTCAACAAACGCAGACGTAGATTCCATTGAATCTAGGCAGGCTTGTCGTACACATTTCAGACGATAATAGTAATTCGCCTTGGTAATGTTATTTTGAAGACACCATTCATCGACAGTCATATTTTCTGGTCGATTTTGGCACTCTTTGATCTGCATCGCCCAGGATTGTATACGACATTGCTTTGCAACTAAACTTGTTTGAGAACCCATAGTCTACCTCCATGCTTGTCTAAAAAGTTTAGTACTCAACTTTTTAGACAACTATACTAGATTTTTGGACTATTATCTCAAACATAGAAATTTAAAGAAAGGTACGCACTATGGTGCGGTTACCTATAAGAGGAAAAAGCATGGAAGAGATTAGAAAGCGCTTATTAGAAAGAGAAAA
>CAZYUZ010000241.1:0-2996 GCA_964650775.1 uncultured Lachnoclostridium sp.
TACAGAAATAATACATAAGCAGCAAGAAGATATAGGTAAGAGGAATATTCCGCAGGAAGAAAAAGACGAATTATTTAAAGCGTGGATATCTAAACAGAAACCAGAGGAATTTAATAAACTATATGAGAAACTTAATCGCTATAGAGAGATTAACCTAAATAAAAAGGGATATAAAAAAACAGCAATATATGATTTTGTAAATGGTGATCCCAAATGGCAGCAGATTATTAGTGCGATCAATAAAAAGAAATGGATTCCACGGAGAATGGATGTCATCGATTTGGCCGTACGTTATAATTGTAATTTGGAACAGTTGAATGAATTGTTAAGACTTGCCAGAATGGGAGAACTTTCAGGGAAAATACCGGATGAAGCAGTGGTAATGCAAGTTTTAAATGACGCTGAACTTAATGAAACAATAAAAATGAATGGTTCAGTAACTCTTTATGAAACATTAAAAGAGATGCAGTCATCAGTTGCATATACCAGTAAATTGATTGTTGTAGACGGGAATAAGGTATTTAAAGTCGATTTAACTAGTGGGAAAAATTACAGATATGGGTTGAAACGTGGTATAGAGGGTCTAAGGAACATTAGTGTGTCATTTAAAGGTGTATCGGCTTCTCAAGGAGAGTTCTTTGAGAATGGTGGAGAATGGATTTATAAAGATAACAAAGAAGTTGAAAATCAGATGTCAATTTATAATGATAGAGGAATTGTTCTACTAGAAGAGACCGGTACGGTGATGAAACATGGATATAAGTTAGGGATTGGATTAAGAAATGAGAAATATATCGAAAAAGCAGTATTGATCCAGTATCTATATGATTGTAAGAATGAGTTGAAGATATTTGCGTTGGAAAAAGATCGGTGTATTGTCGGAAATAGCTTTGACTGTCATCTTATAGTTCGCGATAGAAGATCTGAGAGTGTCTTTTTTGAGTTGAAGAAAGACAATGGAAAATGGTGCGTGTATTACCATGGTAAAAAAGGAAAGATATTGCGAGAAAAAGATGTTATTTTTTCAAATGATTACTATTTTATATATTCACAAGAACGGCTCATATATAATGAATATAGCCGTATAATAAGGGAATTAGGTGAGAGAGAATGACTATAGATGAATTTGAAAAGACTCCAGTAGGAAAAAAAGTCTGTGAAAAAGGATATGTGATCGATACAAAAACAGGTTCGCAAAAAGGTGGTGCAGGAACCGTATATAAAGCTTCGAAAGATGGAAATTGGTATGCAATAAAGGTAATAGACCATCCTCAGTATGATATTTACATGAATGAAATTCGGTGTATGAAGAAAATTGATAGTGAATTCGTAATGAAGATAATAGACTATTTTTTTGAAGAAAACGCTGAATATAGAATTGCAGCAATCATAATGCCTTATATTGATATGACTTTATCAGATATTATGAGTGACAGCGATATATATAAGGACGAACAATTCGAGCAGATGGTTTTAAAAATAGGAAAAGATTTATGTTATGGATTAGAGGAATGTCATTGTGCAGAGCTAATTCACAAAGATATAAAACCAAGCAATATATTTTTTGATGGAAAAAATTACATATTGGGTGATTTTGGCGTGTCAAAATTGGGACGTGGTGAAACGGTTATCAAAGGAATAACAGATAAATATTGTGCGCCTGAATATAAAAAGAATAGCAGAAGTAACGTAAAAGTTGATATATACAGTGTAGGTGTTATACTGTTGGAAATATTAAATGAAGGATATTTTGAATATGTTGAATGGTGGGATCATAAAGAGGGATATTTAAAAAATATTAAAAGTGAAAAGCTAAGAAAAATCATTAAAAAAGCAATTCAAACAGATCCAAGGAAGCGTTATGAAACAATAACGGATTTGAGAAATGCTTTGGAAAAATATGAAAAAGAAGCATTTTCATATGAAGAAACAATTATCTTAGATGAATCAGCGAAAGAACGCACTAAGAAAAATAAAGTGGAAATAAAAAATGTAACGAAAATTGTAAAAAACACTGTAACACAAGGACGAAAGAACGTAGAAAAAGGCTTAAAAACAGTAGAACAGAAGCTTAAAAGTATAAAAAAATAAACAATGGACAAAACGGACAGTCAAGTAGCTAAATTGACTGTCCGTTTTTTGTGTAAAGTTCAGATAAAAAAACATATGAAAAAGTTTTTTAGAATGAAAAAAATGAAAGGAGTTCAGTTTATGGAACGTATTATTAGAGAAAATCTTATTATAACAGATATTGAGAAGGTTGAAGAATTGTTGTCAAGGATGCTAGGAGGAAAAGTAGATATTGAAAAGATGGTTAATTTTATAGAATCAGAGGAAAATACCAAATTTTATTTTAATAGTTTACTGAATCTTCGCAACGAAAATGATAAAGATGTTTGCTATGCATGGTTAGATACCGGTTATCAGAGTTACGACGAGCCGATTTTCATATCCTTAAAAAAATTCGGCGATGAGTTTTGCGGTTACTTTGTTGGAACTGGAAAACAATTAGTGAAGGGTTTGGGTGAACGAAACCAATATTACTACAATGATTATCGCAACAATTTAAATAGATTTGTAAAAAAGTATAGTGAAAAAACAAAAGGAAGAGAAGTTAAGAAAATAGAAGTAGAAGAAGAAACATTAAATATTCCAGAAGAAGCAAAAAGTGAAAATACATTTATTATGTACTTATATGACGAAGTAAAGAAAGATACTGTAAGTGATAAAAGTACAGATTTTTCAACAACACCAGTAACAGGAAAATATATAGTAGAAAGTACAACAAACGATGAATATCCTGTCTACTATTACAGAGGTGCAATAACAAACAATAATGTTAAGTTCGCAAACTTCTGTTGGAAGATAGTAAGAACAACAGAAACAGGAGGAGTAAAATTAATTTATAATGGTGTACCTTCGTCAAATGGTAGTTGTAATAATACAGGTGAAGAAAGTCAAATAGGTACACATATTTACAATAAGCCATATACATC
>CAZYUZ010000242.1:0-2993 GCA_964650775.1 uncultured Lachnoclostridium sp.
ACATGTTTGCCCTTCTGTCCATCTGCTGGAGATGCTGGGAATTCTACGTCCTGAGAAGAATCCCAATCAAGGTGTTCCATGAAATGCCATTTGTCGATTTCAGTGTCTGGTAATGCTTCAAGTTCTTCTGCTGTGCCTGCTGCCACTGGAACTTCTGCTGCATTTCCTGCTGCTAACATTGGCTGATTGTCAGTTGTCTTTAAGTTTGCAATTGCGTCTGCTAAAAGTTTTGTGGATTCTTCAAGATTGGATCCTCCCGCTGTTTCAGCTTCCGCTTCTTCTCCTGCTGTTTCTTCCTGTGCAGGTGCATCATTTGCTGGTGCTTCTTCTTTCGCACCACAAGCTACTAAAGACAGAACCATTGCTGTACTCAGTAACATAGCTAAAATTTTCTTCTTCATTTTTGTCCTCCTTGTTAAAATGAAATATTTTAAAAGCCTGTGCTTTTAGCTCAATTTAATGTTTTTTACCTTTTTCTTCTAAATATTCAAGATGAAGATTTGGTCTTGTTCCCATTACTTTATCTTTACGATATTTTGCCAGTGTTTCGTAGAAGATACATACGATCAGGATGACTGAGATAACAAGCACCTGCATCTCTGTCTTCTTAAAGATGGATTTCAGGAATGAGATTGCAACTAAAGATACCCAGGTCCAGATAACACTTCCCTTACCACCATTTAAGCTGGTACCACCGATGATCGTAGCTGTAATAGCCATCATCAATGGGCTGATACCCTTTTCTCCCATGGTTACACTTGCTGCACCAGAATAAATGCCGTTTAATGCTCCACCCAGTGCACTACATGCTGAAGAGATAGTAAATGCTGCAGTTGTTACCGCATCACTTTTTACACCGGCCAACCATGCAGTTTCAAGATTTCCACCAACCATGTGAATGTTACGTCCAAATCTCGTGTATCGAAGTACCACCATCAGTGCAAAAGCAGCAATCGTTGTGATTACGAAATACACCGAAAATGGGAGTGGTCCTAATTTTGCTGTCAAAATTTCATTAAATGTATAGTCTCTGCCGATACTTAATTCTTCTCCGTTACAGTAAAGATACATTGCACCTCGAAGTATGAACTGCATACCTAAAGTAACGATGAAGGAACTAATCTTAAATTTGGTTGTTAAAATACCATTGGCAAATCCAACTATACAGCCTACCACAGCAGCAATCAGGATACATACGATCCATGGAAGTCCCTGATCACTGCGAAGTCCCAGACAAAGCAGTGCGCCAAAGGTAGACATATACATGACAGACAAGTCAAAATGTCCTGCGATCAAACATACGGTAAATGCAATTCCAAGCCACATCACCAAACTTCCGTTTCCGGTTACTGCGGCAATGTTAAATGGTGTATAAAATTTATCTACAAACAAACCGATGAATAAAATGAGCGCCAGGAACAAATATGCTCTGTTGTTATTAATAAAACTGGCATTGATTTTAAATTTTTTCATTTTCATTACGCTTTACCCAACTTTCTGTTTGAATATGCATTCAGCCATACGATAAACAGGAATACAAGACCCTGTACCAGGTATTTTTCATAAGTACCAAGACCTACCCAGGAAAGAATATTATTTAAGATACCGTAAGCGATGACACCGCCAAAAGTACCTACAATACTTCCTTTACCACCACTGAGAAGTGCACCGCCAAGACATACCGCAGTCAATGCAGTAAAGTCATATCCTGTTCCATTTTCGTAAGATGCAGTTTTTCTAAGTGCCGCATAGAAAATACCACCAACAGAAGCACAGATACCATCAATGATGTATACCAGCATGGTAACTTTTACAGTGTTGATACCGGAACATTTTGCAACTTCATAGTTTGTACCCATAATCTTTACTTTCTGTCCGAAAGTTGTTTTGGAATGGATAAACCATGCAATGATCATCATCACCAGCATTACAATTGCCATCAGAGAAATGATTCCTCCGATATAGGTTCTTGAAATGCTGTAGAAAGTCTGGGCTGCATTCTGTGCGTAAGCAGTGTCTTTTGCCACGCTGTCTGCATAGAGCTGTTTTCCTTCCCATACCACGCGGATAACACCGGAAATAAACAGGTTCATCGCCAGTGGCCAGATAACTGCATTGGCTCTTAATTTACCGATCATAAATCCATTGACCACACCAATGGTGATTCCGGTTAAAATACCGATCATGAATGCAACCGGGAAACCAAAATTGATGGTCTGTACTGTCATCATACCGGCCAATGCCATGGTACTTGGAATTCCCATATCATTCATGTTTCCGCAGTACACAACGAAGAACATACCTGGAGCGATCATTCCCAGTAATGCAACCGCTTCTAAAATTGACTGAATGTTGCTGGAGGTAAAAAACTCTCCTTTGGAAACGATGGTTCCAATGAGCAACAGCATGATAACGATTACCCAAATTCCCATTTTGTTGAAAATAATACTGAATTTATTGATTTCTCTTTTTCTTGTATCAACCTTTGGAGCTTCGGGTTTAAATTCTTTATTATTTACTTCTGACATGTAACGTGTTCCCCCTCTCCATTGGCTGCAATTAACAATGCATTTTCTGTAATATCTTCTTTCTGAATTTCACCGATGATATGACCTTCTCTTAAGATAATGGCGCGGTCTGCCAGACCAACCACTTCCGGCAAGTCACTGGAAAGAAGAATGCAGGAATTGCCTTTTCTTACATATGTTTTTACAACGTCATGGATGGTCTGCTTCGCATTAACGTCAACGCCTCGCGTCGGCTCATCTAAGATTAAAATGTCAACATCTGCTGCCAGCCATTTTGCCATCAGTACTTTCTGCTGATTACCACCGGAAAAGCTTCCTACCAGTCTTGTTCTGTCTGGTGGATAAACGCTCATTTCTGTAATCTTTTCATCTACCAGATCATTTAACTTGTTGGCATTAAATAAAAATCCGTTGGCATATTTATCAATAACACAGGTCAATACGTTGTCTGCTACCGTCTGAGGC
>CAZYUZ010000243.1:0-2956 GCA_964650775.1 uncultured Lachnoclostridium sp.
ATGATGAGGGGCGTATTCTCCTCGCATATGGAGAAACAACTTCCTTTTGTTCGCTTTTTAAAAAGCATCTTCCTCCAAATGATACCTGTGCAAAAGTTCATGCCAGTGCAAGCCAAAAGGCAATGAGCCTTGGAGAACCCTATATTTTTGCATGTCATTCGAATTTAAACCATATTGTATTTCCATTGATTAACAAAAATGCTCTGTTTGGCTCGATTCTTGCCGGACCATTTCTCATGGATGAGCCGGATTCAGTTCTGATTGAAGACATTGCCAGAAAATATACGTTTTCCACCTCTGATCTTTTGGAGCTTTATGATGAATCGAAATTTCTAAAGATCATTCCACCAGAAAAGGTGCGTTATTTAAGCAAAATGCTCTATTATATGTTTTCCGGTCTCATCAGCGACAGTAAACAGCAGTTAATTATTAATCAGAACAAGCTTCATCAGCAGTCAAGAATTAACGAATCTATACAAATGTATAAAACCGGCGGCTCTGTAGACGCGAAAGATTATCCTTACACGAAAGAACGACTGCTTATTACAAAGCTGAAAACCGGCGATGTAAAGGAGTCAAAGGCTCTCTTAAATGATCTTTTAGGATATGTATTCTTTTCTGAAGGAAGCAATCTGGAGATTGTAAAATCACGTTCTTTGGAACTTTGCTCTCTTTTATCCAGGGCGGCCATTGAAGGCGGGGCGACCAGTGACAGTATTTTAAAGATTAATAATCAGTTGTTGACAGTTATTCCTACCATTACAACCATTGATGATCTCTGCTACAAGCTTCAGGAAGCCATTGATGTATTTGCTGACTGTATGTTTGAGCATGTACCAACAAAAAACAGTGAAGTTATCAAGAAAGCGATTCAATACATTTCCAAAAATTTTACAAATCCTCTTACTTTGGAAATTGTTGCAAATCACGTACACCTAAATCCAGCTTATTTTTCTACTCTGTTTAAACAATCCACAGGATCAACGTTTAAAGAATATTTAAATATGGTACGTGTCGAAGAAAGCAAACGACTTTTATCCAATACTGATTACTCTCTTATCGACATTGCCATTGCAACCGGCTTTGAAGATCAAAGCTATTTTTCCAAGGTATTTAAAAAATATACCGGACTCACACCAAAACAATATCGGTAATCGGCAAAATGCCCCGGAAAATCCGGGGCATTTCTATATATCATATTTTAGGAGGGGAAACTAATTTATATCTCTTCTATGCATAGAATTCTTTGACAGCTTCAAAGAATGCATCTAAGTTTTCTAATGGAGTTGCAGGCGGAATATCGCAGCCTGAGGAAATTACGAAATTCGGATATTTACAGCAACGTTCCATCAATGCTTTTGTTTCTGCTTTGATCACTTCCGGAGTGCTGTTGCGAATTACTCCCGCTGGGTCCAGATTTCCAATGATCATGCTGTGTTCCGGAAGACCTTTCATTGCATCTTCCATGTCAATTGCATTACCAACACTGTAAGCCAATGCATCTAATTCCTTCACTTTGTTCATAATTGGTGTAATATTTCCACAATTGTGATACATGAAAAGGAAATTGTCATCTTCTACAGCTTCTCTTACCTTCTGTACATATGGATTGGAAAACTCTGCAATCAGATTTGGGGAAAGTAATCCTGCTGCAGGTTCTGCCATCACGATTCCATCTGCGCCAGCTTCTTTAAAAGCTTTTGCATATTCTACTAAAAAGGCTGTCGCTTTTTCTAAAACCGTCTCTACCATCTCAGGTTCTTCATAGCATAAGATCATAATTTCTGTCATATCTAGAAGTCTTCCTGCAAGGGAATATGGTCCAATGATACCAGCTAAAACAGGGCGATCTTTGATAAGTTTTTTCGCTTCTTTGATTCCTTTGACACATTCTCCTGTTCTTCCTGCACCAACCTTTGGAACTTCCAGGGCATCTGCTGCCTCTTCATCAGCAATTAATGCGCCATGCATTGTTGGAACATCATCTTCACTATAAAGTACATCTGCACCAAAAGCCTCCGCTTCCACAGATAAATCCATTAAGCTCACTGCTGCTCCCATGTCATATCGCTTTGCGATTGCTTCCATACAAAGCGCCTGTAAATGTCCGTCTCTAACCAATTCATCTACTGTATGTCCGATAATCTGCACCCCTGGAAATGATAAAATCGGCATTGCCTTTTTTACTGGTGCATCGATATATTCTTTTACCCACTGTTTCATGTTTGTTTTCACTGTGCTACCTCCATTCGTTATGGCTTTGTTTTGATAGTTCAAAATATAACCATTTTTGAAGGGTAGGTTTAGAAATTACCATTGTTTTTTTGTATTTTTTTTGGAAACTGTAGATAATTTCCCAACATACTTTTACTCTGTATAATACTTATCTCTTACTTTCAGGAATTTTATTTTTCCATCTATGTACTCACATTCCACCACTTTCTTGTATGGTGCATGCAATTTAAACTTCACATTCCATTCTTTAGGAAATGTAGGTAGGATCTGAAGCTCATCCCCATATCCCTGCAGTAACATTAACTGCAGAAGGTTCATGATGTTTGCTCCATGGTCCACGTCCGGTACAGAATCATAAGCAGCTCCCCACATGGCTGGGAATCGATTTCCCGGATTTTGCAGTCCCGCATTGTTTTCTAAAATTTCTTTACAGATATCCGTCAAGCCTAATATTGCCGCTGTATTTCCAATATACTGCCAGCCGGAATATGAAGGTTTTCCAGGCACCTCTCCAATCACATATGGGCGCATATTTCCATGTTTGTTAACCTGTTTTTTGAATGTTCGAATCGCAAGTTTCTCATTTTTTGTCGCTTTTGTGTACCGTGCAAACGGATATACTGTATAAATTTCCGGAATTTCTACATTCCATCGTTCTTCCTTATACTCGCTTGCCGGAAGAATCATTTCTTCCCCATCCACCATCTCCGTTGGAATTGCC
>CAZYUZ010000244.1:0-2937 GCA_964650775.1 uncultured Lachnoclostridium sp.
TTTCTAGAACACTTTGGCGGTGTAAAATCTAAAAAGGAGGTACACCATTCACATGGCAAAAATTGAGTTAAAACAGCCAATCGTAGAAGAAATCAAAGCTCACATTGACGGTGCTCAGACTGCAGTTATTATCAACTACAGCGGTGTTACTGTAGAACAGGACACAAAACTCCGTAAAGCAATGAGAGAAGCTGGTATCACTTACAAGGTATACAAAAACACAATGATGAAACGTGCTTTTGTTGGAACAGCATACGAAGCTTTAAATGAAAGCTTAGAAGGACCAAACGCTATCGCTATTTCTGCAACTGATGCTACAGCACCAGCTCGTATGGTAGCTAGCTTTGCGAAAGAAATTCCAAACCTTGAAATGGTAGCAGGTGTCGTAGAAGGTCAGTTCTATGATGCAGACGGAATGAAAGCTATTTCACAGATTCCAGGAAGAGAAATCCTTCTCGGAAGATTACTTGGTTCTATGCAGAGCCCAATTGCAAACTTTGCTCGTGTTATTAAGCAGATTGCAGAAAAAGAAGCATAACTATTAAATTATAAATTTCAAAATGGAGGAAATTAAAATGGCAAAATTAACAACAGCTGAATTTATTGAAGCTATCAAAGAATTATCCGTATTAGAATTAAACGAATTAGTAAAAGCATGTGAAGAAGAATTTGGTGTATCTGCAGCAGCAGGCGTTGTTGTAGCAGCAGCAGGCCCAGCAGAAGAAGTAGAAGAAAAAGATTCATTCGACGTTGAATTAGTAGACGCTGGTGCATCTAAAGTTAAAGTTATCAAGATCGTTCGTGAAGTAACAGGTCTTGGACTTAAAGAAGCTAAAGAAGTTGTTGACGGAGCTCCAAAGGTTGTTAAAGAAGGATGCTCTAAAGCAGAAGCTGAAGAACTTAAAGCTAAACTTGAAGCTGAAGGCGCTAAAGTTAACCTTAAATAATCGCGTAACTGCAAAGATAAGTAAAAGAATAAAGATGGCTCCCACAAGCTCGCTTGTGTGGAGCCATCTTTATTCTTTTATTTAGCGCGCAGCGCGTACGAGATGAAGCGAAGCGGAATCGAGGCTTATCTTTTTGTCCCCCCAAAACTGTAAAATTTTTGAAAAAACCTGTTGACACCCTTGAAAACTTGTGTTACTGTATAGGGTGCATTATTATGGTAAAGTATCTTTAATTATCATGCCGTATAATGCGATAAAACAATAAAACAAAACGCGTAATTATGAAGAAACTGAATAATTACGAAAGTTTTAAAAAATAGAAAGGGTGAACGTGTCAATGGAAAAGAACAGAATCCGTCCTGTAGTAAACGGAAAAAGTAGCAGAATGAGCTACTCCAGACAAAAAGAAGTTCTGGAAATGCCAAACCTGATCGAAGTTCAGAAAGATTCCTACAAGTGGTTTCTTGAAGAAGGCTTAAAAGAGGTATTTGCAGATATTTCTCCAATCGCAGATTACAGCGGTCATTTGAGTCTGGAATTTGTAGATTTTACACTGTGCGAAGACGATGTAAAATACACAATCGAAGAATGTAAAGAAAGAGATGCAACCTACGCAGCTCCTTTAAAAGTAAAGGTACGCCTTTACAATAAAGAAACAGATGAAATTAATGAACATGAAATTTTCATGGGCGACCTTCCGCTTATGACAGCAACCGGTACTTTCGTAATCAACGGTGCAGAGCGAGTAATTGTCAGCCAGTTAGTACGTTCCCCTGGCATTTACTATGCAATCGGACACGATAAGCTCGGTAAAAGATTGTTCTCCTCAACTGTAATTCCAAACCGTGGTGCATGGTTAGAATACGAAACAGATTCTAACGACGTATTTTACGTACGTGTAGACAGAACCAGAAAAGTACCTATCACAGTGCTGATTCGTGCACTTGGCTGTGGTACAAACGCAGAAATCCTTGAATTATTTGGTGAAGAACCAAAGATTCTTGCTGCGCTTACAAAAGACGTTTCTACAAACTATCAGGAAGGTCTCTTGGAATTATATAAGAAGATTCGTCCAGGCGAACCTTTGGCAGTAGAAAGTGCTGAAAGTTTGATCATGAACATGTTCTTCGATCCAAAGAGATATGATCTTGCGAAAGTTGGACGTTATAAATTCAACAAGAAATTATTACTCAAGAACCGTGTAACAGGTCAGGTTCTTGCAGAAGATGCTGTTGATACAGCAACAGGCGAAATCATTGCAGAAGCAGGCGTTGAAATTACAAGAGACCTTGCAGATGCAATCCAGAATGCCGGTATCCCTTACATTTGGGTAAAAGGCGAAGAAGAACGTAATGTAAAAGTTCTTTCTAACATGATGGTAGACCTCGCTGCTTACCTTGATGTGAATCCAAAGGAAATCGGTGTTACAGAATTAGTATACTACCCAGCACTTGAAAAGATTCTGGAAGAAAACAAGAGCCTGGAAGATCGAATTGAAGCTGTTAAGAGAAACATTACAGAATTAATTCCAAAACACATTACAAAAGAAGATATTTTCGCATCCATCAACTACAACATGCACTTAGAATATGGCATGGGTAATGATGATGATATTGACCATTTAGGAAACAGACGTATTCGTGCGGTAGGTGAACTTTTACAGAACCAGTACCGTATCGGTCTTTCAAGAATGGAAAGAGTTGTTCGTGAAAGAATGACAACTCAGGACTTAGAAAACATTACACCACAGCAGCTGATCAACATTAAACCGGTAACAGCGGCAGTGAAAGAATTCTTTGGTTCTTCACAGCTTTCCCAGTTCATGGATCAGAACAACCCACTGGGTGAATTAACACACAAGAGACGTTTATCAGCACTTGGTCCAGGTGGTCTTTCCCGTGACCGTGCAGGTTTCGAGGTTCGAGACGTTCACTATTCTCACTACGGAAGAATGTGTCCTATCGAAACACCTGAAGGTCCAAACATCGGT
>CAZYUZ010000245.1:0-2904 GCA_964650775.1 uncultured Lachnoclostridium sp.
TTTGAGCCCTTCGTCAAGATAAACCCTGACACCCTCATTTATTCCGAAAGGACAAGGGTATCGTAAGACAGAGCAAAGAACTGATCAGACACCGCGTATTTATTACAAAATTAGTACCAGGTTCTGAAGAAGAATACAAGGCTCGTCATGATGTACTTGTGGAAGCAAGAGGCGATAAAGTAACAGAAGGACCTGACAGCAACTTCTCTATCTGGAATGCAGGAGGTTACATTTTCGGTTACAACGAAATTGATACAACGATGGAACGTGACAGAACAGAAGAAGACAGACAGGGTGATATCGCATGGGAAACAAGAATGCTTGAGATCATGAGCTGGTTAACAGATGATGTTGACTGGATCACAGGTATGTGCCATGAAAATATCCGCAGAATCTGCTGGCATAACTAATAAAAATTGAAAAATTTGGAAAGCTCCGAGTGAAAAGCTCGGAGTTTTTTGCAGTTAGAATGGAAAAAGTAGTTTCTAATAAAAAATGAAGAGTCACACATACTAACACTGTAAAATGAAAATCAGGAGGTAAGAAATGGCTCAGATATCAGAAAAAGAACTTGGTACAATCAACGACTTGATTTCCGAAGAAGGTTTACTGGTGAAGAAATTTCAGATGCTGGCAGAGCAGACACAGGATTCTGAAATTAAGCAGAAATATGAACGCATTTCCAATCAGCATCAGGGGCATCTGAATGCATTATATTCACATTTGCAGTAGGAGGTAAAATATGCAGCAGGTATATACAGATAAGGAAATTTTAAATGATGGTCTCCTTGCACAGAAAGCATGTACGGGGAAATTCAATATGGCAGCGACAGAATGTGCGCACGAAAATGTCAGAAACACGATGTTAAACATTTTAGAGCAGGAACACAATATTCAGTATGAAGTGTTTGATATGATGCACAAAAGAGGCTTCTATGAAACTCCGGCAGCACAGGATCAAAAGGTTGCGGATGCAAAAATGAAGCATCAGCAATGTGTGAAATAGCAGCTTAAAAATGCTGAGAATACGAAAAGCTCCCAAATTTGGGAGCTTTTGTACTTTCGTAAATTATATAAACGTTATGATAAATAATTTATATTATTTGACTTCAATCAATTCATATTCCTGAGAACCAAGTCCAAGCTTTTCTGCATGTTCTACACAAACCTTCCAGTCAGTGTTTGGATGAGAGAAGTGGAAGTGGTCACGGCATTCATGCTGGTGTCCATGATGATCAGGATCTGTTAAAACACTTCCCTGAATGATTGGCATTGCATTGACTGCATCTGCGCAGGCAACGTCGAGGGCTACAGGGTCAAAAGATGCAAACATACCAACGTCAGGAACGATTGGAAGGTCATTTTCAGCATGGCAGTCACAGTTAGGAGATACATCCATAACAAGGCTGATATGGAAGCAAGGACGTCCGTCAACAACAGCCTTTGTATATTCTGCAATTTTTTTATTTAATACATCACAGGATTCATCATCTGCAGCTTTTACAGCATCTTTTGGACAGACACCGATACAGCGACCACAACCAACGCATTTATTCTGGTCGATAGATGCTTTTTTATCCACGATAGATGGTGCATCATGAGCACAAATCTTTACACAGGCACCACAGCCGATGCAATATTTTTGTTTGATATATGGCTTTCCAGCGGAATGCATTTCCATTTTACCAGCACGGGAGCCGCAGCCCATACCGATATTTTTTAAAGTACCGCCAAAACCTGTCATTTCATGACCTTTGAAATGAGTAAGAGAGATGAAAATATCTGCATCCATGACAGCACGACCGATTTTTGCTTCTTTCACATGTTCGCCGCCTTCTACAGGAATACAAATATCATCAGTTCCTTTCAACCCATCACCAATTAAAATATGGCAGCCTGTTGCAAATGGATTGAAGCCGTTTTCATAAGCGCTCTGAATGTGATCCAGTGCATTTTTTCTACCACCAACATATAATGTGTTACAGTCTGTTAAGTATGGTTTTCCGCCAAGGCTTTTGATGACATCAACTACAGTTTTTGCATAGTTTGGACGAAGATAAGCTAAGTTGCCCGGTTCGCCAAAGTGAATTTTGACCGCAACATATTTGCCATCGAAATCGATTTCGCCGATGCCGGCTTTGCGAATCAAACGTTCCAGCTTCTGCTGAAGGTTGTCATTGTTTTTTGCTCTGAGGTTGGTAAAATAAACTTTTGATTTTTCCATAAAATGCCCCCTAATGTTGTATATTTATTATCATTAAATCATAATAATTCAATGGATAAAATTATTAACTATATTATAAAAGCTTAGTATGCAAAAGTCTATGTTCACTTTGAAGTTTAATTCCATAAAATTAGATTTTGCAATCGAGAATAGAAGAGCAAAAAAGGCAGCCGGTTTCCCGACTGCCCGCAAAATTTTAAGTTGTTTGAGAGAGAAGACTATCTCTGTACACGAGCACCTGCGCCACCCATGATAGCTTCAACTTCTTTCTTTCTAGCTGTAGTTGTGTCACCAGCAGTTGTCATAGCTAATGCACCGTGAGCTGCACCGTAGTTAACAGCTGTTTCAGCATCGCCTGTTGTCATTAATCCGTAGATTAAACCAGAAGCGAAAGAGTCACCGCCACCTACACGGTCCATGATTTCAAGACCCTTGTAGTCTTTAGCTTTGTAGATTTCTCCACCTGCCCAGCAAAGTGCAGACCAGTCGTTAACTGTAGCTGTCTTAACTTCACGAAGAGTTGTAGCAACTGCTTTGAAGTTAGGATATGTCTTAACAGCTTCGTTGATCATCTTCTTGTAGCCTTCGATGTTGAGTTCTTTTAAGTTTTCATCGTTACCTTCGATTTCGAAACCAAGACATGCTGTGAAGTCTTCTTCGTTACCGATCATAACGTCTAC
>CAZYUZ010000246.1:0-2901 GCA_964650775.1 uncultured Lachnoclostridium sp.
ATTGCCTTACCAATGTCGCTTCTGCAATATTTATTATCAAATGTAACCCATTTTGTTGCTTCATATGCATTGGCTCTGGCTTCTTTTAATGTAGCACCAGTCGCTGTGACACCTAATACACGTCCGCCATTCGTAACAATTGATCCCTCTTCGTTAAATTTTGTACCCGCATGGAATACAAAATAGCTGTCTTTGTCTTTGAATACATCTAAACCAGAGATTGGAAGACCTTTTTCATATTTCAAAGGATATCCGGCACTTGCAAGAACTACACAAACTGCCGCATTGTCTTCAAATTCCAGTTCAATCTGGTCAAGAGTTCCGTCCACACATGCTTCAAATACTTCTACAATGTCGTTTTTCATTCTTGGAAGTACGACCTGTGTTTCAGGATCACCAAATCTTGCGTTATATTCTAAGACTCTTGGTCCTTTTTCTGTCAGCATTAAGCCAAAGAAAATGATCCCTTTAAATTCTCTTCCTTCTGCTTTCATGGCATCTACAGTTGCCTGATAAATGTATTTCTGACAGAATTCATCGATTTCTTCTGTATAGAATGGGCTTGGGGAAAATGTTCCCATGCCGCCTGTATTTAATCCCTGATCTCCGTCCATGGCACGTTTGTGATCCTGAGCGGATGTCATGATCTTAATTGTATTGCCATCTACAAAGCTTAAAACAGATACTTCACGTCCTGTCATAAATTCTTCGATTACCATCTGGTTTCCGGCACTGCCGAAAGCTTTATCCAACATGATGGATTTTACGCCTTCTTTTGCTTCTTCTAATGTATTGCAGATGAGTACGCCTTTCCCAAGTGCAAGACCATCTGCTTTTAATACGATTGGGAAGCTTACAGTTTCAAGGTATGCAAGTGCTTTTTCTGCATCATCAAAGTTTTCGTATGCAGCTGTTGGAATGTTGTATTTTTTCATTAAATCTTTGGAGAAAGCTTTGCTTCCTTCAAGGATTGCAGCATTCTTACGAGGTCCAAAAATACGAAGTCCTCTTTCTTCAAATACATCTACAACACCGCCAACCAATGGATCGTCCATACCGATGACTGTTAAATCGATTGCATTTTCCTGAGCAAAATCAGCCAATTTATCAAATTCCATAGCGCCGATTGCTACACATTCTGCAACTTCTGCCACACCTGCATTGCCTGGTGCGCAGTAGATTTTATCAACTTTTTTGCTCTGTGCGATTTTCCAGCACAGTGCATGTTCTCTTCCGCCGCTTCCTACTACTAAAATTTTCATATTTCTCTTCCTCTATACTTTTCCGTTTGCAATCATGTCGATGGCTTTTGGCAGGATGATCCATTCTGCCTGTTCCATGACACGTCTCTGAAGCACTTCCGGAGTATCTCCGTCTTCAATTTCAACTGCTTTCTGTAAAATGATTGGGCCTGTGTCCATACCGCAATCAACGAAATGAACTGTCGCACCAGTCACTTTGACGCCACGGGCAAGCGCTGCTTCGTGTACGCGAAGCCCATAATATCCAACACCACAGAAGGAGGGAATCAGTGATGGATGGACATTAATGATCTTATTCGGGAATTCTTTTACAAGCATTTCCGGAATCGCTACCAAGTAACCAGCCAGGACTACCAAATCAATTCCTGCATTTTTCAAGGTTTCTGTCAGTGCCACGTGGAAGTCTTCTCTTGTCGCATAGTCTTTTGGAGAAATACACATAGACGCAATGCCTGCACGTCCTGCACGCTCTAAGGCATAAGCATTTTTATTGTTGCTGATTACTAAGGAAATCTCTGCGTTTGTAATCTTTCCCTCGTTTACAGCATCAATAATTGCCTGTAAGTTTGTTCCTCCGCCGGAAACCAAAACCGCAACTTTTAGCATAAAGTCACTCCTTTTTCGCCTGCTTCCACTTTACCTACGATATATGCGTCTTCGCCAGCTTCTTTCATCGCTGCCATTGCTTTATCAACATCTGCAGGATCTAATGCAAGAATCATACCAAGACCCATATTGTATGTATTGTACATCATTTCTTCTGCAATTTCGCCGTCTTCCTGAAGCATCTTGAAGATTGGTGGAATTGGGTAGCTGCCTTTTTCTACAACTGCACGAACGCCTTCTGGAAGCATTCTTGGAATATTTTCGTAGAAACCGCCGCCTGTGATATGGCTGCAGCCTTTAATTGTAACGCCAGCTTCTTTCACTGCTTTTAATGCTTTCACATAAATCTTTGTTGGAGCGATCAATGCTTCACCAAGAGTTGTTCCAAGACATTCATAATATGTATTTAAGTTTTCTTCTGTCATAGAGAATACTTTACGAACCAGAGAAAAACCGTTGCTGTGTACACCGGAAGATGCCATACCAACTAATACATCACCTGGTTTAATATTTGCACCTGTTATTAAATCTTTTTCATCAACGATACCTACTGCAAATCCGGCAAGGTCATATTCGTCGATTGGGTAGAAACCTGGCATTTCGGCTGTTTCACCACCGATTAATGCAGCGCCAGCCTGTTTACAGCCTTCTGCAACACCGCTTACGATATCGGCGATCTTTTCCGGTTCGTTCTTGCCACATGCAATGTAGTCTAAGAAGAATAATGGTTCGCCGCCTGCACATGCGATATCATTTACGCACATTGCAACACAGTCGATACCTACTGTATTGTGTTTATCTAAAA
This sequence comes from uncultured Lachnoclostridium sp., assembly GCA_964650775.1. Lineage (GTDB taxonomy): Bacteria > Bacillota > Clostridia > Lachnospirales > Lachnospiraceae > HGM12587. The sequence goes on from CAZYUZ010000246.1 coordinate 2,674, forward strand.
TAAATGCAAGTTTTAACTTTGTCCCAACGCCGTCAGTTCCTGAAACAAGGGTAGGTTTTTCCATGTCTTTAAATGCACTCATGGAAAATGCACCTGAGAATCCGCCAAGACCACCTAAAACTTCTGGTCTCATTGTTTCTTTTACATGTTTTTTCATCAATTCCACGGATCTGTATCCTGCTTCAATATCAACACCTGCGTTCTTGTAATCCATAATATTTCCTCCAT
>CAZYUZ010000247.1:0-2901 GCA_964650775.1 uncultured Lachnoclostridium sp.
CAACTCGACCACTGCATGGCTCTATGGTGCCAGCGGTGTCCACTGTTCTCTGTTTGGTATCGGTGAACGAACAGGAAACACACCATTAGAAGCGATGATTTTTGAATATGCACAGCTTCGAGGTACTTTGGACGGTATGGATACAACCGTAATTACAGAGCTTGCAGAATATTATGAAAAGGAGATTGGATATCAGATTCCTCCGCGTACACCATTTGTTGGTAAGAACTTTAATGTTACAAGAGCAGGTATTCATGCGGACGGTCTCTTAAAAAATGAAGAAATATATAATATTTTTGATACAGAAAAATTCTTAAACAGACCGGTATTAGTTGCAATTTCCAATACGTCAGGTCTGGCAGGAATTGCACACTGGATTAATACCTACTTTAAATTAAAAGGTGATGAACAGATTCAGAAGACACATCCAATGATTGCAGATATCAAAGGCTGGGTTGACAGAGAATATGAAAACGGACGTATTACGGTATTAACAGATGACGAAATATTAAATGCCATTGATATTGCATGCAAACGTCTCGGAATTGAATTTCACGGATATGGAGTGACAGAATCATGAGTAAAGATACAAAGGAAAGCGGCGATAAATATTCCCTTAGAGGCAGAGTTTACGACCGAATTCGTGAAGATATTTTAAATGGTGTTTATAAAGAACACGAAGAATTAAAAGAGGCAACTCTTGGAAAAATGATGGAGGTATCCCGTACACCGGTCAGAGAAGCGCTTCGTCAGCTGGAGCTGGAAGGACTGGTTGAGATCATTCCAAATAAGGGTGCAAGAGTTACAGGCATTACCAAAAAAGATATCGAAGATATTTACCAGATTCGATACCTTCTGGAAGGTTTAAGTGCAAGATGGGCAACTGAGCATGCGACAGAAGAGCAGTTGGAAAAAATGGAAGAGACGCTGTATCTGACAGAATTCCATGCAAAAAAAGGAAATTATGCGCAGGTATATGAGCTGGACAGTCAGTTCCACGAATTAATGTATGAAGCATCAGGCAGTAAAATGCTGAATCATATTTTGTCGGATTTTCATATGTATGTGACAAGAATCCGAAAAACTTCTCTTGCAAGCAGTAACCGCTCGAAAAATTCTACAGATGAGCATCGCGCGATTTTAGATGCCATTAAAGAGCGAAATGCGGAAAAGGCAGAGGAATGTGCCCACATTCATGTAAAGAGTACAATAAAAAATAACCATGATCATGGGTTATAATATGAGGAGTAGAAAGCTATGGAAAAAATTAAGATGACCACACCATTGGTTGAAATGGATGGAGATGAAATGACCAGGATTCTCTGGAAAATGATCAAGGATGAATTACTGGAACCATTTGTTGATTTAAAGACAGAATATTATGACCTTGGTCTGGAAAAACGTAATGAAACAAACGACCAGATCACAGTTGATGCTGCGAATGCGACAAAGAAATATGGCGTAGCAGTAAAATGTGCGACAATCACACCGAATGCAGCACGTATGAAAGAATATAATTTAAAAGAAATGTGGAAGAGTCCAAACGGTACAATTCGTGCAATTTTAGATGGTACCGTATTCCGTGCACCAATCATTGTAAAAGGTGTAGATCCATATGTAAAAACATGGAAAAAGCCAATTACGATTGCTCGTCATGCATATGGTGATGTTTACAAAGCAACTGAGATGCGTATTCCATCAGCCGGAAAAGTAGAACTGGTTTACACAGCAGAAGATGGAACTGAAGAAAGAGCTTTGGTACACAATTTTAAAGGCGCAGGTGTTATACAGGGACAGCATAACTTGGATGATTCTATTGAAAGCTTTGCAAAAAGCTGCTTCCAGTACGCATTAGATACAAAACAGGATTTATGGTTTGCGGCAAAAGATACAATCTCTAAGAAGTATGACCATCATTTTAAAGATGTATTTGCTGAGATTTTCGAAGCTGAATATAAAGAAAAATTTGCAGAAGCTGGTATTGAATATTTCTATACACTGATTGATGATGCGGTAGCACGTGTTGTGAAATCAGAAGGCGGCTTTATCTGGGCATGTAAAAACTATGATGGTGATGTCATGAGTGACCTTGTAGCAACTGCTTTTGGTTCCCTTGCAATGATGACATCGGTGCTTGTTTCTCCTCATGGTTACTATGAGTACGAAGCTGCTCATGGAACAGTGCAGAAACATTACTACAATCATTTAAAAGGTCAGACAACTTCTACAAACTCTATGGCAACAATTTTTGCATGGAGTGGTGCGCTTCGTAAACGTGGGGAATTGGATAACCTTCCAGAATTAGTAGCATTTGCAGATAAGCTGGAAAAGGCTTCTGTAAAGACGATCGAAGAAGGAAAAATGACAAAAGACCTTGCGCTGATTACTTCTATGGAAAATGTGGAAGTGCTTTCTTCCTTAGATTTTATCAAGGCGGTTAGGGCAACATTAGAAACAATGTAAACGATTGGAAAGCAATCAAATAGGACTGTGGAACTTAATGTACCACAGTCCTTCATTTTTTAGAAATTATGTAGTTGTTTCTTTCGAGTTATTCCGCTAAAATTTCCCACTGTTCATACAACTCTTCAAGCTCGGTAAGGATAGCGTCTTTCTCTTTCGATAATTCCTGACATTTAAATACACTTGTAAAAACTGCCGGATCTTCCATCTCTGTATCGATTTCCTTATCTCTGGCTTCCAATTCTGCAATTCTCGTCTCTACCTTTTTTAGGTCATTTTGGCGCTTACGTTCCTGAGCCTGAGCCTCTTTCTGAGCTTTCCAGTCAAGTTTGGTTTCTGTTTCGACCTTTACGGTTGAAGAAGCCGAAGGAGCCGCCTTTGGAGCATAAATAGCAGTCAGTTCATCTTTCTTTTCCAGATAGTAGTCGTAATTGCCAA
>CAZYUZ010000248.1:0-2896 GCA_964650775.1 uncultured Lachnoclostridium sp.
AATATTGAATCATGAGAGAAAAGATTTTAACTTATATTGAAAAAAACAGCCGTGTGAGCTTAAAAGATCTGGCAATCCTTCTTGGAACAGATGAAGTGACTGTAGCAAATGAGATTGCACAGATGGAAAAGGAACACATCATCTGTGGTTATCATACTCTGATTGACTGGGATAAGACAACAGAAGAAAAGGTAACCGCACTTATTGAAGTAAAAGTTACACCTCAGAGAGGTCAGGGATTTGATAAAATCGCTGAAAGACTTTACAATTATCCGGAAGTTGACTGTGTTTATCTCGTATCCGGTGGTTATGACTTCATGGTCATGATCGAAGGAAAAACAATGAGAAGCGTTGCGCAGTTTGTATCTGATAAGCTTTCTCCACAGGAATGTGTTCTTAGTACAGCAACACATTTCATTCTGAAAAAATACAAAGATCACGGTTCTGTTATGGTTCGCAGCACTCAGGATGAAAGACAGCTGGTGACATTATGAGAAATCCATTGTCAGAAACCATTGTAAATATTAAGCCGTCAGGCATTCGTAAATTTTTCGATATTGTCAGTGAGATGAAAGATGCCATTTCCCTTGGCGTTGGTGAACCAGACTTTGATACGCCATGGCATGTTCGAGATGAAGGGATTTATTCCCTTGAAAAAGGCCGTACATTCTATACATCCAATGCAGGTCTTATGGAATTAAAAGAAGAAATCAGCAAATACCTGGATAGAAGATGTCATGTCTCCTACAATCCAAAGAACGAAATTATCGTTACGGTTGGCGGCAGTGAAGGGATTGACATTGCAATGCGTGCGATGTTAAATCCGGGTGATGAGGTTTTAATTCCACAGCCAAGCTATGTTTCCTATGAACCATGCTGTATTTTAGCAGGCGGGAAACCGGTCGTTATTGAATTAAAGGCAGAAAATGAATTCCGCTTAACAAAGCAGGAGCTTCTTGACGCCATTACAGATAAGACAAAACTTCTGGTACTTCCATTCCCAAATAACCCAACAGGGGCAATTATGGAAAAAGAAGATTTGGAAGCAATTGCAGAAGTCATCATCGAAAAAGATATTTTTGTACTTTCCGATGAGATTTATTCCGAGCTTTCCTATAAGGGAGACCATGTGTCAATCACAACACTTCCTGGCATGAAGGAAAGAACAATTTTAATCAACGGATTTTCTAAAGCATATGCAATGACAGGCTGGAGACTTGGCTATGCATGTGGACCAAAAGAAATCATTGAACAGATGTTAAAAATTCATCAGTTTGCAATTATGTGTGCACCAACTACCAGCCAGTATGCGGCGGTAGAAGCGATGCGAAATGGTGACGAAGATGTTGCACAGATGAGAGAAGCATATAACCAGAGAAGAAGATACTTAATGCATGCATTTAAGGAAATGGGTCTGGAATGTTTTGAACCATATGGAGCATTCTATGTATTTCCATGTATCAAGGAATTTGGTATGACCAGTGAAGAATTTGCCACAAGATTCCTTGAAGAAGAAAAGGTAGCAGTCGTTCCGGGAACAGCCTTTGGTGACTGCGGAGAAGGATTTCTTCGTATTTCTTATGCATATTCTCTGGATAATCTGAAGGTTGCGTTAAATCGTATGGCGCATTTCATATTCCGTTTACGTGAGGAGCAGAAAAAATAATGGCACTCAACATTGTACTTTTTGAACCGGAAATTCCGGCAAATACAGGAAATATCGGAAGAACCTGTGTAGCGACAGGCACAAGACTTCATTTGATTGAGCCGCTGGGATTTCGTTTGAATGAAAAGTCTATCAAACGTGCTGGAATGGACTATTGGGAACATTTAGATGTAACCAGATACATAAATTTTGAAGATTTCCTGGAAAAGAATCCGGGGGCGAAAATATATATGGCAACTACCAAAGGACAACATGTTTACACAGAAGTAAACTATGAGCCGGACTGCTATATTATGTTTGGAAAGGAAAGTGCAGGGATTCCAGAGGAAATTCTGGTAAAAAATCCGGATACCTGCATTCGAATTCCGATGCTTAGTGAGATTCGTTCATTGAATTTATCAAATTCTGTGGCAGTTGTGCTCTATGAGGCACTGCGCCAGAATGAGTTTCAATCTATGAAGTTGGAAGGCCAGCTGACAAAATACGAATGGTAAAGGGTAATTTATGAAAAGAAAATTGTTGAAAAGTGTTTTATGTTTGACAATTTGCGGCTCCATGATCATGGGGCTCTTTTCTGAACCTCTTATGAAAGTTTTTGCAGTCAGTGAAGAAACTCAGAATGCCATTGATGAGGCAGAAGATGAAAAAGAACAGTTAGAGCAGGAACTGGAACAGCAAGAGCAAAATAAAGGTGCTCTTGAAGGTGAAAAGGCAACTGCAGAAGAACAACTGGAAAATTTGAAGGCTCAGTATAAATCAATTGCTTCTGATCTGGCAGCATTAGATCAAAAGAAAACAGAGAAAGAGGCTGAAATTGAGGCTAAAACAAAAGAGTTAGAGGAAGCCATTGCCATTCAGGAAGAGCAGTATGAGAATCTGAAAATGCGTATTCAGTATATGTATGAAAAACCGGAGGATTCTCTGTTTGGACTGTTTTTAAAGGACTTTAGTATTGTTGAAATTTTAAATCGGGTTGATAATACCGTAAAGATTCAGGAATATGACCGACAGAAACTTGAAGAATACACGGCCAATGCGGAAGCACTGGACTTGCAAAAACAGGAATTGGAAGCTGCAAAAGTTGAATTAGAAGGTCTGATAGAAGAGTCAAAGGCACAGCAGGCAAAAGTTTCTGCACTTCAGAAACAAACCAGTGCGACAATAAGCAGTTACTTGAATCAGATTGCAGCGGCTGAAGAAGAAATTGGAAATACAGAGGCAGCTCTGGAA
>CAZYUZ010000249.1:0-2886 GCA_964650775.1 uncultured Lachnoclostridium sp.
ATCCAATCGATTACCGCTAAAATTTATCGTTATCTTTATAATCAGATGCATTATTTCATAACTGCTACTTCACAATGTTCTTTTTCCAGGAGTGAAATAATCATCAAAAAACGGATATAATATTTTACGCCTGTGTTTTGTCCATATTTCACGCAGGCTTGTAATGGAATTAAAAACAAAAAATTAAAAAATCAACAACACGTACATCATATTTAAATTCAAAATAGCGTACTCAAATAGAATTTAAACATGATGTGTAAACTTTTTGATCCGTCCTTGCTAAATTTATTGCGGATTAAATTGTCTAAAATTAAAAAACCAAAAAAATTTATCAGCAATCGTAGTTTAATAACAATTTATTTTATTAAAAAATTTACAATTTAAAAACTTAATAATGAAAACTAAATATTGAATTACGAAGCAAAAAAACAAGTCACTAACTAACAAAAACCATAAAAACTAAAGTAAAAAAGAAAGCTCGAAATATCTAACACTGTAGTTGCATGGTAGTATGTGCTTACATCAGTATAAACAAAACAAATGAAGGAAAACGAAAGTTTTCGGGACGGGCAACAGTAGCCCGTCCCCTTTTTGTTTGCGTAAAATGTATAAATGACATATAATAGGCTCATCAAACCATAAGGAGAACATTATGTCAGTGATTGGAATTATCGGCGCTATGGAAGAAGAAGTAGCAGCTTTAAAAGAAAAAATGCAGCTTAGCGGAGTCTTAAAAAAGGCTTCCATGGAATTTTATAAGGGAACCTTGCAGGGAAAACCGGTGGTGGTTGTCCACAGCGGGATCGGCAAGGTAAATGCAGGTCTCTGCACACAGATTCTTGTGGATGTATTTGGCGTGAGTAAAGTCATCAACACGGGAATTGCAGGCTCATTAGATGCACGTATCGACATCGGGGATATCGTTGTTTCTACAGAAGCGGTGCAGCACGATATGGATGCTACCCAGTTTGGTTATCCTTTGGGACAGATTCCTCGTATGGAAACCCTTGCATTCCCGGCAGACGAAGCGATGGTGAAGGTCGCAAAGGAAGCCTGTGAAAAAGTAAATCCGGAAATCGGCGTATTTACCGGACGAGTTGTGACAGGTGACCAGTTCGTGGCAAGTAAGGAAGTCAAAGACAAGATTAAGACAAACTTTGACGGTCTTTGCACAGAGATGGAAGGGGCTGCCATCGCTCAGGCAGCATGGCTGAACAACGTTCCATTTGTCATCATCCGTGCCATCTCAGACAAAGCAGATGACAGCGCAGAAATGGACTATCCGACATTTGAACGTCAGGCAATTATTCACAGCGTGCGCCTCACAGAAGAAATGGTCCGCCGCCTGTAAAATATGACGAAATCTTAGCGACAACATTTTCATTTCAATCAAACCTCTTTTCGGTATAATACCTTAAAATATTACCGTAAGGAGGTTTTTTATGTTGCAGCAGATTCTGACAATGGACAATCTGATTTTTTACATACTGGCAGTGGAAGTGTTCTTACTCTTTCTTAGCCAGCTTCGGACAAACGGTCTTTTGAAGAAGACCTTAAAATTACGCGCGCAGAAGAAAGAGAATACAAAGCAGCTCAAAGAAGAGGTAAAAAAGGGAACGTCGGACATCCCGGTGGTGAAATTCGAGAAAACCAAGGCGCCTTTGGAGGCTTCGAAAAAGCCTGAAAAAAACGGAAACATGGACCAGAAGGAAATGGCAGTGCTCCAGGAAATGATGGCTGAGTTTTTCGGATAATGTCAGAAATGGGAAAACGTATCCTTGAATAAAATGGTATTTAATAGTATAATTATCATTAGCTAACTAGAATTTTAGGACGTAAAAAATTTTATATCATTAAGGGGGATACTTACGATGGTTTCATGGAAAAATTTAGACACACTTGCTTCTTATGCAGAACTTGCGGAAGTGGCAAAAGTTGACCTTCCAGCAGTGATGTCTGGTGAAAATGGTGGAGAACGTGTAAAAAAATACACAGTTCCTATGGGTGCAGGACTGAACTACAATTACGCAGCAAAAAGAGTAGATGATGATGTTCTTGCAGCATTGGCAAAACTTGCAGACGAAGCTCAGCTTGCAGAAAAATACGAAGCTCTTTATAACGGCGAAATGATCAACACAGGTGAAAAACGTCTCGTTCTTCATCAGATGTGCCGTGGCCAGTTAGGCGAAGCGGTTGTAGCTGACGGCGTTGACAAACGTGCTTTCTACACAGGCGAACAGGCTAAGATTACTGAATTTGCAAACAAAGTTCACGCAGGCGAAATCACAAACGCAGCTAGCGAAAAATTCACAACAGTTGTTCAGATCGGTATCGGCGGTTCTGACTTAGGACCAAGAGCAATCTATCTTGCACTTGAAAACTGGGCAAAGAAAAACAATACATTAAAAATGGAAGCAAAATTCATCAGCAACGTAGACCCTGATGATGCAGCAGCTGTGATTAATTCCATTGACCTTGCGCATTCTTTATTCGTACTTGTTTCTAAATCAGGTACAACACTTGAAACATTAACAAACGAATCTTTCGTAAAAGATGCATTAAAGAACGCTGGTTTAGATCCTGCAAAACATATGGCAGCAGTTACAAGCGAAACATCTCCACTTGCTAAGAGTGCAGATTACCTTGCAGCATTCTTCATGGATGACTACATTGGCGGACGTTTCTCTTCAAGCTCAGCAGTAGGTGGTGCAGTATTATCTCTCGCATTCGGACCAGAAGTATTTGCACAGTTCTTAGACGGCGCAGCAGAAGCTGACAAGCTTGCACAGAACAAAGATTTATTAGCAAACCCTGCAATGCTCGATGCTCTCATCGGTGTTTACGAACGTAACATCCTTGGACATCTTTGCACAGCAGTTCTTCCAT
>CAZYUZ010000250.1:0-2882 GCA_964650775.1 uncultured Lachnoclostridium sp.
TTACCATGATGATTTAATTTTTGTTGCCGAATTGCAACGGAGAATAATTGGGATTGTTCCACCGTATAAACAGTGTTTCCGCTCTCATCAAAAATATCATAGCTGTCGAACCATGAAAAAAATCTTTGTTTAAATAATAACTTCATAACAATTTCCTCCTAAGTATTTATAGGATCATTATATCGGGCATTACTCACTATAAAAACCGTTCATTTAGCGAAATAAGGCATGCTATTTTGTTAATCTTTAATCTCAAACTCTACATAATACATTGCTGTATCATAATCTCCAGTTTCTTTGAAATCCGAAATTCCCTTCCCAATTCTGTATTTTCCAGTACCAAGAGAACCATATAAAGCCTCCCAATCTATTTCAAATTCTACAGGAATTTCTTCCGAAATTATATATCCTACAGAAGACATTACATGTACTTCCATAGTCAATTCAGTCCCATCATAATAATTTCATCACGAGCCAACTCCAAACGTTGTTCCCTGCTTTCCAAAGTAGCCCCATCTGGTGTTGAGCATAATCTATATGCAAAAATGCCAACAATACAAATTATAGCTATCAAAAATATCCATAATATTTTTCTTTTCATAACCTAGCTGATACCTCTGTTTCGGTAATTTTCCCATTATTGTTTGTGTGCATTAGCCGCAATCATTCATTAATTTTTGCACTTTTACATCATGTTCAATACCGTGATTACTTAATTCAAACTCTGATTAGATGTCGTATTCAACTTCTTCACAGAGTTTTGTTCTATTAATCAATGCTATGTATTTGCTATTTGTAGGATATTTTAAGCTTTTTTCTGCTAAATTTAATGACATAAACCGCAAGTACCGCCAGACATTCTCCAATCATTGCGGCAGACCAGATCCACATCAGAGATTCGGTTTTTTGTCTTGCAAGAGTATAGTCTTCTTCGGTATATGTGGTAATTGGCAATTTATTGTTATCGCCATATTCTATATCAATGACGGAGTCATTATAAATACGATATTCACAGAGTAACTCTCCATCATCTCCATAAATCGTTCCTTTATATTTATCCAGCTGCTTACGAAGTTCAACCACTCCCTTATACATATCTCTTGGAATGGTTTCCATATGTTCCTTGAAGTCATCAAAATTATCAAACTGTGTACCTTCTTTGAAATAATCCGGCATTTTTTCTTTGAAAACTCTTGATCCTGCATAGGTGGCTCCCAAAAGAAGGGCTAAAACCAAAAGGTACTTCAATATCATCAATAAGTTTTGCTTACTCTTGTCAATCTCATTTGAGGAAACATTAAAACGACCTTTTTTAACGTCTATGATTTTAATTACATAATTTATAATGTAACATAAAATTGCACCGACAATTCCAGCAATTCCGCCGTAAATCAGCCATGTTTTCGGCTGTAATCCAACAGCAATTGTTCCCATTGCAAATATTTCTCCTGTAGCAGAACTTGTATCAAAATCATATCCAAGGGGTGCCATCGTTTCTGAGAACGACGCAATGTAATCCGCATAGCTGACCTGTCCCATAAAAAGCAATGGTAAACAAATACAAACAACAATACCCATCAAATAAAAAATATGTACTGTGTGATCTCGGATATATTTCTTATAGGCTATGAACTCTGCATTCTCCAGTTCATCGGTGTCTACATCACCTTTAAAATAGGAATAGAATGCCGTCTGTGTCATTCCGCCTGCAATAATGCCGATCAATGCCAGAAAAAATCCAATGGTTGCTTTATGAAAAGAAAAATTTAAAATGATTGCAAATAAGAAACCGATTAATGACACTCCTATGGAAATCATGCTAAATGCCTGAAATTTGCTTTTGCTCTTTTTCACCAGAGCTTTCATTCGCTGCAATTTCTTTTCAGGAGATTCTTTATAAGATTCTTTTGAAATCTTCTCGCCTCTTAGCAAATCGTCGCAGCTCACTTCAAATATATCTGCCAGAACCGGTAGCAGCAGAATATCCGGCATACTTTCGTCGCGCTCCCAACGACTAACTGCCTTGTCAGAGACATTCAAAAGCTCTGCCAGTTCTTTTTGTGTCATTCCCTTTGCTTTTCTTAATGTGCTCAGAAAGCTGCCTGTTGTTTTCTTTTCCATGTGATGATGCTCCTTTTCGAATTATTTTTACAGTTTCAGTCTATAAATATTTCGCTATCATTTACAGCCCACGGAGCGAAAAATACTCTCGCAGAGCGAGAATACATCTGGTTATCTTCTATTTTTCAGACACTTTGTAATTTGCAACACACCAGCTACAACCAATAGGATTGGTATGAAAATCCAAATGCCAAATGTTTGAATGGTTTTTAATAAAGAAGCTGTTTCTATATATTTGAATGCAATGAATCCGATTCCAATCACTACAAACAGTATACCTATGTATAACCCTAACAGATCAATCTTTAACTTATCGAAGTAACCAAGAACTGTTAAAGCGACCAAAACAAAGGTCAATGCTCCAAAAGTAAAAAATGCTCCTGCAAAAATCATTGTTGCATTGCGTTCTATAATACCTAAAACTGAAATGATAAGTCCTGACAAAAGTGTGATAATTACTAATCCTGCACTAATCATCATCATAAAATTGAACTTTGATTTCGCTTCATTTTTGGATGTAATATTTAGAAGTTTCTGTTTTGTCAAATAGATTCCAACCAGCCAAAATGGTAATGAAAATATTAACAAGCTGTAGTTATGATCTCTAACACTTATATAACCAGCCATAACAAGAAAACCAAACCAAAATAACAAAAATCCGAAGATAAATAACTTATTCAATAATGCTGCATATGTTCTATTATTATGAATTAATGCAATATATTTTCCAACCATGGAAGTACTACAGATCAAAAAAGGAA
>CAZYUZ010000251.1:0-2859 GCA_964650775.1 uncultured Lachnoclostridium sp.
TTTATTTCTATGCTCCGTCTTATCAGTTTTATAAAACAATATATTAGCATTAGCTACCACATTTTGAGGTTGAAAACAAAACGACATCAAATCACGAAATGCCGGTCTACTACCATAATAAGTATCTTCTGTTTCTAAAAAACTCAGCCTTGCATATTCATCTAAAAATCTCTTTACTACCTGACAATTTGAATTTTTCTCTGGTATATCAGGTATTTCGATTTCTTCACCTTGAATAAACATCATATCACTTGTTGACTTTTGCGCACCTGGTTCCCTTCTCGCTAATAGAACTTTATTTTTTTCAAGTTTTACAACCACGCCAAACCAGCTACATGCATTCCTTATTGTCTGCGTTGGAATATAACACTCTCCACTTGCCAAACAATAATCAATTATAGGTATAATAGCTGATTTTCCAGTTCTAGAATCACCAGTAATTACATTAACCGAATTTTTATTTAAGTTTATATCCTTATATGAGTACTTCTGGTTTTTGGGCCACAATATAAGTTTTTCTATCTGAAATTGCATTTTAAAACCTCACTTTCAAAATTTCTTCAATCTGCATCAAATCCATTCCCGCACACCATTGTCCTAGTTTTTCAGCATTCTTCCCCATTTTTAAGACGTTAGCGGATTCCTTATTTCGTTTTCTCAATTCCAATGGAAAAATTGTATTAGCTTCTACATCCATAGAAACTAATCCAGCCTTTACTGCCTCCGCCAATGACATTGCTGTTATGTCCTTCATATTTTGTATGTCATTATGAAGGTTACTAATTAAGTCATTTTTCAAAACATCTGTTTTCATAAATTTGTCAGACATAGCACGCATTCCAGACGCCTTATTTGTAGACTTAATTTGCTCTGCAATATCTTCTTTCATTGTCATGGGTAACACAATAAATAATTCTTCAAGTGGTGTTGCTTCACTCTTTTCTGAAAAATACCCCAATACAAAACTCCACAAAAGATACGCACCCAACATAGGATTTCGCACATTATCATATTCATTAAACATCTTTTTCATCTTCTTTCAGTTTTTGTTCATAATTTGGATGCCAGCCAATTTGTTGTTGATCAGCTAATTCATGATAACATCCATTCTTAAAGCTTCTCGGAGTCACTATAACACCCATATTTACATCTTCATCTTGGCACTTGTAGTACAAATACCTCCCCCTTTTAGCCTCTTCCCATTCATCCTTATCCATTTCTATAATATTCTTTTTGGTTTTCCAACGCCCTTCTAAATCTTTGTAATAGTTTTGTAGTATTTCTTCATTTATGTCTCCCTTTACAGCCCACATAGTTCTATTTGCAAAAGCTTTTAAGTAATCATTTATTGCCGTCAACTGAGCATCATAATCTAAATCAATTATCTGAAGTTGTCTAATATATGTCTTATATTCATTTTGTTGCAATTCTATTTCTGCATTTGATGGACTTGGAGCCAATTCAACTAAAGCTTTATTTTGATTAACCAATGTTTGTGTTAATGTCAACTCTTTATTAAAACTCTTTTTTGCGATTTGCATGACTTGTCCACTTTCAATCTGCAAAGCAGTCGTTTTATCAATCCATCCTAACATTTTGTCAAAAACTAATTGTTGTATATCTGATGGCAGATAAGTCTTTGCTCTAAATTCATCATATAATTTATTTGTGTGTCCCTCACCTATTATAACTAATTTAAATTTCTCAATAATATACAAAGCGTACTTCTTATTTTCCTTCGCCAAGAATGTTACTATGTAATTATTAATAGAATCACTTTGTTTAATATATTTTCCGTCTTTTCCTGTAAACTCTCCTCTTATTTTTTCGTATACCGCTTCTGCTTCTTTTTCATCATGTGCTTGTTTTAACCATGTGACAATATTTCCACTCTTATTTACATTAATAACTAATGTAAATAAAGTAGAATGTAAGGGCAATTCACTTTCTTTAAGTGCAAGAAGCCAATTATACAAAGTTTTCCATAGATCTACCGCTCTGTCTGAAACAGGATTTCTATCCGACAACGCACTTTTGGTTTGTATAGCAGTCTTCTCATCCCCATTTTCAACACCTACATCATCAAATTTTTCAACACTTACCACACTGTCTATTTCGCAATTTAATAATTCGTACAACATCTGACGAACTTGCAATCCATATCCATATAATTTATCCGGCACATGCGTATTTGCTATAGTAACTTCCTTTTCATCAGCCACGTTGATCACCTCACTCATTTATAGTACTTTGCTTAATGTACTGTTTTCATTACATGTTCGCAACTTGGTCACGCTGACCAAGTTGTTGACCATGTTTATGAATAATATTTCTGATTCTTACTCTTGGGTTTGTTTGGCTCAGTTCTCTGCAATTCACCAGTTTCGAGCATCTTATCCAGAAAATGCCTTCTAAAATACGAACGCTCTAAATTGAATTTTTGCATTATTTCGCTTGCAGATTTAGGTTCTCTACAAAATTCAATTATCTGTTTCATTATATCTTGTTCATTATCATGGTCACTTTCTTGGTCACCCTGACCATGATGTTGACCATCATTTCTCAACAACTCCAAATACCTATCGCAAGCTTTGCACAAAACCATAATACCAGCCTCATTAATCTCATACTCCGGCAATGGTCCATCATACAATGCACACGCTTCCTTAATCTTCTCAAATCCTCTTCCCCAAGCTTCAATCATACCGCTTTTAAAAAAGACATTTGCCAATTTGGGATTGTAAGGTTTGGAAGAGTGTTTCATAAACAACTTGTCTGTTGTATCCAAATTGGGCGGCATCTCACCATCATTCCAAATGTATATTTTATCCTCATAAACACTAATCTGAATAGGATTGC
>CAZYUZ010000252.1:0-2850 GCA_964650775.1 uncultured Lachnoclostridium sp.
GATTACGTACCTGGTATTCTGCAAAAAGCTGATAACGTCGTGTCATTTCCGCTACAGCCCAGTTTAAGGCTCCTGCTGCTTTTTTCGGATCTGTCACAACAGGAATCAGAAGGTGTGGAATTCCATTATATGTACTAAGTTCTACGACCTTCGGGTCTACCATGATCAGCTTCACATCTTCCGGTGAAGCTTTATATAAAAGACTCATGATCAGAGTATTAATACAAACTGATTTACCGGAACCTGTTGCACCTGCAATCAGAAGGTGTGGCATCTTCGCAATGTCTGTAATAATGGTCTTTCCACCAATATCTTTTCCGACTGCAAACGCAAGATTTGAAGAATGATTGTCAAATTCTTCTGATGCAAGAAGTTCACGCAGTGTTACCGTTGAATTTTCTTTGTTCGGTACTTCAATACCAATTGCTGCTTTTCCTGGAATCGGCGCTTCGATACGAATATCTGCAACCGCCAGATTCAGCTTAATATCATCTGCCAGTGACAAAATCTTACTTACTTTTACACCTTGATCCGGCTGAAGCTCATATCTTGTAACTGTCGGACCACAGCTTACATCTGTCACAGTGACGCTTACACCAAAATCCTTAAGAATCTGCTGTAATTTCGCTGCTGTTTCACGAAGCTGTCCTGCTGAGTTTTTATTTGTTCCCGCTTTCGGCGGTGTCAAAAGACGCAGCGGTGGAAACTGATATTGTTTTGCCGGCTCTGCTGGTTCTGCAACTTCCGGAATCACAATGTTTTCTGCAGGCTCTGTCTTTTTCTTTTTTCTGGAAACCGGCTTTTCCAGTTCCATCACAGGAACAGGCTCTGTTTCCATTTCCGCTTCTGTCTCAACAACGGAATTTTCTGCAATTCTTACAGGAATTTCCTGTACATCCTCTTTTGCAGGCATGGAAATCACATTGGATGCAGGTTTTCTGACTGGGATTTCAGTCATTTCAGAACTTAAGAAAATTTCTTCTCTCGCAGTCTCTTTCATTTCTGTAAGCTCTGTCATATTTTCTCTATGTACAGCATCAGGTGTAAGCTTTACGTCCATGCTGACACCGGATGCTTTTCTTTCAAGACGCTTTTCTCGCCTCTCTTCTGCACGTTCTTTTCTTTTGATATTCTCTTCTTTTGCTGTGTCGTATACTTTTTTACTACTCTTTTTCACACCTTTGACAAAAGATTTTTCACTGATGATAACTGCCGCTGCAATCGCCAGTGCGATCAGAACAACAAATGCTCCTACCGTACCAAAAGCTCCAGACAGAAAAGCAAAGACCGCCGAGCCAAGTAATCCGGCACCATTATGATGAAGTGCACAGTACTGGTATGCATCTCCGACCTTTTCCAGATCATGATTTCCAGCAATGCCATGAAGAAGGCCGCACAAAACAAACACAGCCAGAACCCCTGCAATCACCTTGATGACCGCAATTGCATTGTCTCTGTTTGCCACATAAAAACATACTCCGACAAACAAAGCAATCGGAACAAGATATGCCAGATATCCAAACAACCCAAACAACAAACTGCTGACTGCATTTCCAAATGCACCACATACGCCAAAACAGCTAAGCAGCATCAGTACACACAGAACAAAGAATAAGATAAGAATCACTTCACTTCTTATTTCCGGACTTGTCTGCTGCGCCTGCTTTGCACTGGAAGCTTTTCCTTTTGCTTTTGTATTTTTATTTCTAGAAGAAGTATTTTTACTTCTTTTCGTCTGTGCCATTCACAAAACCTCTCTTTATATCTTCTGCCGAATATCTTATCACATTCTTTTTCTTTTGTCTAATTTTTCCCCGAATCTTTGTTCGCTTTCCGGATCATACGATACAGCTTTCGAAACGCCTCGCGGATTCCTCCCACTTCGTCAATGATTCCCGCCTCCACAGCTTCTTTCCCAACAAGGATGGTTCCCAGATCCTTTGTCATATATCCTGTGTCCATCATCATTTCTTCAATATCATCCTGTCTGGCACGACTATGCTCTGCGATAAATCCGGTAATGCGATCCTGCATTCTCTGAAAATATTCATAAGTCTGACGCGCACCTATGACCATTCCAGACATTCTGACCGGATGGATCAGCATGGTTCCCGTTGGTACAATGAATGAATAATCTGATGCTACAGCCAAAGGCACACCAATCGAATGGCTTCCTCCCAGTACCAGAGAAACCGTTGGCTTGCTTAACGAAGCAATCATCTCCGCAATAGCAAGCCCGGATTCTACATCACCACCAATGGTATTGATCAGAATCAGTAGGCCTTCAATATCCTTATCATCTTCAATTTCTGCAAGACTCGGTATCACATGTTCATATTTTGTCGTTTTGCTGCTGCCTGATAAAACCTCGTGACCTTCAATTTCTCCAATAACCGACAACAGGTGAATCTTTGAATTTCGTTTAGAATCCTCCAACGCCACCTGCCCAAATTCCCTGATATCTTCTCTATCTTTTTCTTTGTTTTTTGACATAAAAACACCCTGCCTTTTTGTTTTACTTCTCTTTAGTATCTCTCTAAGGCAGGGTATGTATTCCTGATTTAAAACTGTTAAATTATACCTGTTCCAAAGCCTGTGCCAGATCATCAATGATATCCTGTGGGTTTTCAATACCTACAGATAATCTGATCAGTCCCGGTGTAACGCCAGCTTCTTTTAACTGTTCGTCATTCATCTGACGATGTGTATGACTTGCAGGATGAAGCACGCATGTTCTTGCATCAGCTACATGAGTAACGATGGCTGCTAATTTTAAGCTATCCATAAATCTTGCTGCATCTTCTTTTGTTCCTTTTAAGCTGAAGGAAATAACACCGCAAGTACCGTTTG
>CAZYUZ010000253.1:0-2832 GCA_964650775.1 uncultured Lachnoclostridium sp.
CACACTTTTTTCTTTACGGATAAAGGTAAATGTGGTACATTAAAGCGATGAAGTGTACTTGCGGATAAAAGATTTGAAAAGTACAGGTGAAGAGAGGAAGCTATTATGATTGGAACAATTGTGAACACCGGAACGATCCTGGCAGGAAGCGTTATTGGAAGTGTCGTGAGAAAAGGAATCAAGGAAGAATATCAGGGGGCCTTATTTACAGCTATGGGGCTTGCTGCCACTGGGCTTGGTATTAATGCAGTGGTACAAAATATGCCAAAGAGCAATTATCCGGTACTTTTTATCATCAGCCTCGCGGTAGGAAGTTTGATTGGTACGATGCTTGATTTGGATGGAAAGTTTCAGAAGCTGTCTTCTAAATTTTCTTCCAGTAAGTTAGGGGAAGGATTATCCACGGGAATCTTATTGTACTGTATTGGGACTTTGTCTATTTTGGGTCCGGTGAATAGTGCGTTAAATGGAGATCATACATATCTTTTTACAAATGCGACACTTGATCTGGTGACATCTACGGTGCTGGCATCTACTTATGGCATCGGCATGGCGTGGGCGGCTCCGGTTCTGTTTTTATGGCAGGGAAGTATTTACTGCCTTGCGCTGCTGCTTGGAAACTTTATGACAGCGGATATGATGACGGAGATTTCAATTGTAGGTGGTTTTTTGATTGCGAGTTCAGGAATTTCTATTTTGGGAATCAAGAATTGTAAGACATTAAATATGCTGCCGTGTTTGCTGGTTCCAGTGCTGTGGTTCATTTTTTTAGGATTCATTTAAATTGTAACAGGGATTTTCCGTACTGGAAAATCCCTGTATTTGCTCTGTCAGCCATTCCTTGAAGTAGGTTTCTAATAGTTCAAACGGTGCAGGACCATAGTCCAGGATAAATTTATGAAATTCTTTTAAATCAAACGCACTTCCAAGGCAGTTTCGTGCCTGTTCTTTTAAAGTGCAGATTTCTAAATATCCCAGATAATATTTTAAATAGTTTGCTGGCTGTTGTTTGACCAGCAGGAACATATCATGGACAGAAGCGCTATTTGTAATACCGAATTTTTTCAGGTAAGTTTTGCAGTCCTCCTCTGTCCAGCCATAAGCGTGGACATACAAATCCAGATGTGAATAAAGGTTTAAAGTCATAGAGCGGAGTGTGGATAATAGCGTTGCCATTTCTTCAGAAATAGGAGCATAAGCGTAAGACATTTGTTCAGCGTAGGTTCCCCAGCCTTCTGTATAGCCGCCAAAATATAAGATTCTTTGTATCGGATGTGGATTGGTGCTGTTTTCATAAACGGTCTGATAGAGATGACCAGGGTAGGATTCGTGAGCAAGTGTTGTAAAAAGAGAGAGTCCGGCGTTTAAGCTTCCCTGATTTAGATAGACCACATTCGCCTCGCAGTTATCAATTGGAGGTATCAGATAAAAAGCTGGACTTAAATGTGCTTCCATAGATTCAGGAACGTCACAGATTGTGAAACTGACTTCCGGGGTTTGTGGGAAATCATGTTCAGTGCGTTTCGCAAGATAGGAAGTTAAGCCGGCTGGATTTGAAGTGTCCAGAGTTATATTTTTTCGCATAGAAAGCAGTTCTGGATTTTCTTTTGTAAGCGAAGAGATAATCTTGGCATCTTTTTTTAATGCCTCCTCAAGCATCTTTTCGATTTCCTCAAAGCTTTTGTCACAGCCGACTTCTGCCCGGAGAAGACATGCGTAATAGTCCGTTCCTTTTGGAAAATAATACAGTCCATCGGCGTTAGAACCCTGATTTTGATTTTCCTCTAAAAAATTCTTTAATTTTTCATAAGCAGGAAAAATAGAAGTTTGCAAAGCGGATTGATGTTCTTCTGTGTACATATTGAGTTTTTCTTTCTCTAAATTCAGTGCCAAAAGACGTTCCTGGAAGGTTTCTGATAAAAAATGAGAGTCTTTTGCAGCGAGGAATTCTTCAAGGTAAGTAATGAGTTCTTTTGCAGTCGCGTTGTCCATAAATAGCCCTTTGGCAATTTTTTCTTCCTCCAGTTGGATCAGGGAATCAAAATATTCCGGGACACAGGAGAGCAGTGCCAGATAATTTACAACGTCTTCTTCATAATAGAAGGTATATTCCGCCAAAAGAATCGGCAATTGAGACTGGATGCCGATGGAGGGAACAAGCGGTTCTTCAAGCAGTGCATAATCCAGTCGGTCCATTTCCGTTTGAATACTGTATTTGAGTAAATCATAAAGCTTTTGCAGGTCTGCAGATAATTGTCTGCGAGAGATTGTTTTTAATGATAAATATTTTTCTGTCAGCCATCGTCTGGCAGTGGTTTTGTCAATATCATAAGTACCGAGCGTGATTTCTTCGCAATCAATGCCATAATTCTCCAGATTTTCAACCGTGTAATGCAACGTGAGCGAATTGCTCTGCATTTCCTCCAGAAAGAACTGATCACAGAATTTAAGGAATCTTGCCTGAGAGGACAAAGAGAGGAGAAGAAGTCCTGCAGTGGCAATACCACACAGGGAAAAGAGCAGCAGCCTGGTGCGTCGTGTCATAAAAACCTCCAAAATACTGTTGTTACATTGTATGATTTAGAGCACCAATCCTTGACGAAAAGTCCCCATTGTGTTAGAGTTTTGGATATGAATGTAAAAGGGAAAACTCCCTGAAAGTATAAGAAAAGAGGGATTAGACATGGCAAAAGAAAAGTATTATATGACTACCGCCATTGCGTATACATCCGGAAAACCACACATTGGTAACACCTATGAAATCGTTCTTGCAGATGCAATCGCAAGATACAAAAGATATCAGGGTTATGATGTATTCTTCCAGACAGGTAC
>CAZYUZ010000254.1:0-2829 GCA_964650775.1 uncultured Lachnoclostridium sp.
AGTAGAATTCTATGCTGAATTATTATACCAGTCACGTATGTTAGGCGGACCAAAGGAATTCGATAAAGCTACAATCGAAAAATTATACGAAATCAGAAGACAGATGGGTCTTCCAGGAAAACATCCTGCAAACCTCTGTGCAGAAATCAATAAAGACAACCCAGCTGGATGCAAAGGCTGCCATTCTTGCAAAGGTGATTGCAAAACTACTGACAGCAAAAACATCGAAGCTATCGTTGCAGAAGTAACAAAGAGAGTATTATCTCAGATGTAATTCATACCTGAGATGACAGGAGGATTTTAAACGTGGCTATTAACGAACAGGAAATTCAAAATATCGTTCGAAGCGTTCTTCAGGGAATGAACGCATCAGCTAAAACTGAAGCTGCTCCTGCTGCACCAGCATCAAGCTTATTAGCATCTTACAAAGATAAAAAAATGCTTGGTATTTTCGATGATATCGAAGAAGCAATCGCAGCAGCAAAGAAAGCTCAGAAAGAAATCCAGCCGATGCCTCTTGAATTTAGAGAAAAGATTATTGCTAACATTCGTAAGAAAACACTGGAAAATGCAAAACTCTTTGCAGAACTTGGTGTTGAAGAAACAGGAATGGGCAATGTTGGTCACAAAATTTTGAAACATCAGCTGGTTGCTGAAAAAACACCAGGTACAGAAGACTTAAGCACAGTTGCATGGTCTGGCGACAGAGGATTAACTCTTGTTGAACAGGGACCATTCGGAGTTATCGGTGCTGTTTGTCCTTCTACAAACCCATCTGAAACAGTTATCTGTAACACAATGGGTATGGTTGCAGCAGGAAACACAGTTGTATTTGCTCCACATCCATCCGCAAAAACAGTTTCTAACCTTGCAATTGATATGATCAACCGTGCAAGTATCGAAGTTGGCGGACCTGAAAATATCGCAGTTGCAGTAAAAGAACCAACTATGGAAGTAAGTAAAGTGATCTTTGGTCATAAAGATATTTCTTTACTTTGCGCAACAGGTGGTCCTGGCGTTGTAACAACTGTCCTTTCTTCAGGAAAGAGAGCTATGGGTGCTGGTGCAGGTAACCCACCTGTATTAGTAGACGAAACAGCAAACATTCCAAAAGCTGCAGAAGACATCGTAAACGGATGTACATTTGATAATAACCTTCCATGTATCGCAGAAAAAGAAGTTATCGCAGTAGATATGATCGCTGACGAACTCATCTATTATATGGAACAGAATGGCTGTTATAAAGCAAGCAAAGAAGAAGTAGACAAACTTGTAAAAACAGTTTTAGTTGAAAAGAACGGCAGCTATACAGTCAGCAGAAAATGCGTTGGTAGAAGCGCAAAAGTTATTTTAGGAATGATCGGCGTTAACGTAGGTGATGACGTAAGATGTATCATCTTTGAAGGCGAAAAAGAACATCCACTGATTTGGGAAGAACTTATGATGCCAATCCTTGGTATTGTACGTGTTAAAGATGTTGACGAAGGTATCGAAACAGCTTTAATTCTCGAACATGGAAACAGACATTCCGCACATATGCATTCAACAAACATTCAGAACTTAACAAGATACGGAAAAGCATTAGATACAGCAATCTTCGTAAAGAATGGTCCATCTTATGCAGCACTCGGATTTGGTGGAGAAGGGTATCCAACATTCACAATCTGCAGCCGTACAGGTGAAGGTCTTACTTCTGCAAAATCTTTCACAAAGAGCAGAAGATGTGTCATGGTTGACGCATTATGTATTAGATAGGAGATACTGACATGGCAGAATTAAATATTGAACAGATCGTTGCCCAGGTCTTAGCTGAAATGAAAGGTGCAGAAGCTCCAAAAGCTGCAGCACCAGCAAAAGCAGCAGGCGGCGCGATTCCTGCAAAATCCAGAGTTGCTATGTTAACAGCACTGGAAAATTATGAAATTAAGGAATATCCAATCCCAACAATCGGTGATGATGATATCCTTGTAAAAGTTGAAGGCTGTGGCGTATGTGGTACAGACGCTCACGAATTCAAGAGAGACCCATTCGGACTTATTCCATTAGTACTTGGACATGAAGGTACTGGTGAAATCGTAAAAATGGGTAAAAACGTTAAAAAAGACAGCGCAGGCAAACCACTTGCAGTTGGTGATAAAGTTGTTTCCTGTATGATCTTCAAAGACAACCCAGACATTACAATGTTTGACTTAAATAAACAGAACGTAGGCGGCGCTGATGTATACGGATTACTTCCGGATGATGACATTCATCTCAATGGATGGTTCGCAGATTACATCGTAATCAGAGGCGGCTCTACAATCTTTAACGTAAGTGACCTTGATCTGGATTCCCGTATCTTAATCGAACCTTGTGCAGTTCTTATTCACGCAGTTGAAAGAGCGAAAACAACAGGTATCTTAAGATTCAACTCCAGAGTCGTAGTTCAGGGATGTGGACCAATCGGTCTGATCTGTATCGCAATCTTAAAGACTATGGGTACACAGAACATCGTAGCAGTTGACGGCGAACAGAAACGTCTTGATTTCGCAAAAGAATTAGGTGCATCTGCAACTGTAAACTTCAAAGACCATAAGGGAATTGAAGCATTAACAGAAGGCGTAAAAGATGCATTCGGCGGATACCTTGCAGATTTTGCATTCCAGTGTACAGGAAGCCCTGTTGCTCATGCAAATATCTACAAATTTATCAGAAACGGCGGCGGTCTTTGCGAGCTTGGCTTCTTCATCAATGGTGGAGATGCTACAATCAACCCACACTTCGACATCTGTGCAAAAGAAATCACAACAGTTGGTTCTTGGGTTTACACATTAAGAGATTATGCTACAA
>CAZYUZ010000255.1:0-2824 GCA_964650775.1 uncultured Lachnoclostridium sp.
CTGGCTCTTTTAGAAAAGGTGGAACTATGTGTAAAGAAAAAGAAGTAATATTAAGTGAACAGATTGAAGAAGCAATGCTTCGAATGAGAAAGATCGGGCTTTTAGGTCATGTAATATCCGATTTTGCAAATGGACGAAAGTTGTATCGATCTGAACATGCTATTTTGTACTGGCTGAATGATGCTGAAGAAGAAATGGTTCGTGAATGGGAGAAGCAGACAGGAAATGTTGTTTATCATGTGATTAAAAGTTATATGGAATTTGGTCTCTGCTATTCATTTTTGTTTGTTTCCAAACATAAGGATGAGTGGCGTATGGACCGGAACGATCTTCGGGAAGGCTATCCCCTTGTTTATGTGAAGAACGTGGATGATGAAATCTGTTCAGAGTATGGAAGTATCGGGATTCGCTTGGTATTTGGCGGTATTTTGAGAACAGCATGATAATTAAAGTAGTAGAAGGAGCATTAAATGACGATATCTGAATGGTTTAATGAAAATGGGCTTCGTTATAATGTAGAATATGTAAAAGTATGGCAAAGTGTATCCATTCACTTTCTTAACGCAGATGGGCGAGATGACGAAACGCAATTTGATGTAAAAAACATTGATAATAAGCGTGGTAAAAGGGAACTGGAGAACTTGTACGGAGATTTTTGCAGGGAAAATGGATTCCCTTTGGATACCGTTCAATGTATCACGGTTATGCAGAGTGGGTATACCTACAGAGAGCTGGAAGAATCAGACGGATGCAGTTTGAAAAAATAAATAGAATCTTCACCAGTTTACACTTTTGAAAGAAGGAAACTTGGAATGAGCTGTGAGAAAACGCAGGCATTCCATATTAACAGGTAGTTGGGGACAGTGCAGTATGATGCGCTGTCCCCTTTTTTAAGGAGGAATAAAATTGAACAGTTCAATTGAAAACACAAAAAATGTAACAAGATATGCATTATCTAAGGAAGAAGAGGCTGAATTTTTTAAAGCCAAAGAGAATTATTTTGGAATCTATCAGTTAAAAGAGGATCATAAGCTGGATAAAGTAAGATTTATGCCTTGTGATTTTATGAAAGAACATGGTGTTGAGGCAATCAAAAGTAACTATGATTTAGTTTATGTCGGAAAACTGACAGAAGGATTATCGCTGGATGATATTTTCTTCATATTCAATGCTGCTAGACCGGAAGATTTTCGCGGACATTCTTTATCCATTAGCGATGTGGTTGTATTGCATGAAAAAGAAAGGAATCTGGCATATTATGTAGAACCGATCTATTTCTTAGAA
Source organism: uncultured Lachnoclostridium sp. (assembly GCA_964650775.1). Taxonomy (GTDB): domain Bacteria; phylum Bacillota; class Clostridia; order Lachnospirales; family Lachnospiraceae; genus HGM12587. The sequence goes on from CAZYUZ010000255.1 coordinate 1,285, forward strand.
CTGGATTACTTTTTAGAACCAGATACTATTGCATATGAGGTGGAAAATCGATACGTTGGTATTCAGGTTTGTGACGATGGGTATGATTATTCCATTTATGATGAAAACTATACCTTATTGGACGGTGGTGTCTATGATAATCCGGATGTCTGCTTTAGAGTTGCGACGTTCGATATATTAGATAATATGCTGGAAGATGTAAAACTATGTGGAAGTGTGAGTCGTGAAAGCTACTTTATGAGAATTGATTACGAGGAACTCATGGAAAAAGTACAGAAAAGAGAGCAGGAAACGATAGAACGCCACTTACACATGGACACGGTGGGAATGTATCAGAAGGAAGTCGAAGATAGATTTCAACCGATTAACGGGATGGATGCAAACTGCGTTCTGATGCTTGCAAAAGACTATCTGCAGGAAAAAATAACTGCATATGATCTAGACGCCCAGATTATAGATGCGATCATTGCGGGCAGCAGAGGAAAAGGTGAAGAAAAGATAGGAGCAGACCTTGATATCGTGATTGAATATCAGGGAAGCATACGGGAAGACTTCCTATTTAATATTGCGCATGAAGATAATTTTCTTATTGGGGATGTGTTGCTGGATATCAATCCTATTAAGGGAGAGAAGTCTGGGACATTAAGCGATTATATTGAAAAATTATAGGAGAGCTTATGTGGGGCTATGTGTCATTATGATACATAGCCCATGATTTTGACTGCAATTCTATAAGAAGGCATGTGCGTATCTTGCAAATTCCTATATTTCGTGTTATTTTACAAAGGTTGCATTTGTAATTTGTATAATATTTACAAATGGAGCGAATTAAGTAACGAGGAGAATGGAAAATGGCAAACAAAAGAATGGCGAAAAAAGCTATGAAAAAAGCGACTGAAGTGAAAAAGACCGCACCAGCAAAAACAGTAGAAGTAAAAGAGATTGAAGTTCAGCCGGTTAAAGAAGCTGAGGTGATCGAAGCTGTGGAAGTGAAAGCTGAAGAAGTTGCAGTTGAAGCTGCAACAGAAGTAAAGACAGAAGAAGTTGTTGAAACAGTGAAAGAATCTGTAGAAGATAAGGTTGAAGAAAAAGCAGAAACAGAGGAAGTAAAAACTGAAGAAGTATCTGCTGTAGTAGAAGAAGTAGTCGTTGAGAAAAAGCCACGTGCGAAAAGAACTACAAAAGCGAAAGCTGAAAAAGAAGTAGAGGAAGCAGTAAAAGAAGCAGAACCTGCAAAGAAACCTGCAGCAAAGAGAACTGCGAAAAAGGCAATCAAGACAAGCCTTGTTGTTCAGGCTTCTGGCAGAGAAGTTAGTGTAGAAGAAGCAGTAGAAAGAGCAACCGAAGATTGGTGCAAATCCGGAAACGATAAAGCAGATTTAAAAGAAATCGCTGTTTATGTAAAACCGGAAGAATCCGCAATTTTCTATGTAATTAATGGAAAAGCAACTGGCAGAGTATCCTTTTAACACGTGACATGTGAACATCGTCCGATAGTCATAATGTTTTGACTATCGGATTTTTTTTGTTGTAAGTACAA
>CAZYUZ010000256.1:0-2819 GCA_964650775.1 uncultured Lachnoclostridium sp.
CATCGCTTCAACTGCGAGCCCATATAAATTTACAAGAAGCGTTATGAATGCGATTAATGCAGAAAAATATGACGCAATGGGAGATTTTGAGCTGGTAGATGAACTTTCAGCGATTTCCGGTGTTGCAGTTCCAAATGCAATTGAAGAAATCAGAAATGCAGAAGTTCGTCATAACACAGTTTGTGAAGTGAATGAAATGCAGAAGGTTGTAAAACAGTTCTTAGGAATCTAATTTTTAGGGGGAATCATTATGGATACAACAAATATTTATGCATCCTTTGGTTTTATTGATATCATTGTGATGTGCGTTGGGGTATACGGTTTTTACTCTTGGTACATGCTTGTAAATAAGCATGAAATTAAAAAAACACTTTTGATTGGAGGAAGTACAACTCCGGAACAGTGCATTGACGTAGAGGGATTTGCAAACTATATGGGAACAAAGCTTTTGATTCTTTCGGCTGCTCTGCTTCTTTTTGGTGCATTATCAGCTTATAACAGTTATGTGAAAGAAGTGGGTATGATTCTCTGGATTGGAATGGCAATTTTCCTTGCAATTATTATCTGGTATTGCGTTTACCTTCGCAAAGCAGATGGCCTGTATTTTAGTGCAGCTGGTAAAAGCGGAAAATCAATTAAAGATAAAGCATTAAAAAGATAATGAACATAAAAAACTTCGGTTCTTTGATGATGAACCGAAGTTTTTTGTGTTTAAAATTAACGTTTTTTCAGTGGTTCGTAAGTTTTTTTCTTACATACGCTCTTGTAAGCAGGACGGATGATCTTACCGCCTGTTGCAAGCTCTTCTAAACGATGTGCACTCCAGCCGACGATACGGGCAGAAGCGAACATTGGTGTGAACAGTTCTGTTGGTAAGTTTAACATGCTGTAAACAAAGCCTGAGTAGAAATCGATATTGGCACTAACACCTTTATAAATCTTACGCTTTTCAAAAATAACTTCTTTCGCAAGTTTTTCTACAGTGTTGTAGAGCGCAAGCTCGTCTTCACGACCTTTTTCTTTTGCAAGACTTGCAACATGTGATTTAAAGATTTCTGAACGAGGGTCAGAAAGTGAATAAACCGCATGACCCATACCATAGATGAGACCGCTGTGGTCGAACGCTTCACGGTCAAGCAGCTTGCATAAGTAATCTTTTAACTGTGCTTCATCTGTCCAGTCGGAAACATTTGCCTTTAAATCGTCAAACATTCTTACAACCTTTACATTGGCACCACCGTGTTTTGGTCCTTTTAAAGAACCTAAGGCTGCTGCGATGGCAGAGTAAGTATCAGTGCCGGAAGAAGATACAACATGTGTTGTAAATGTGGAGTTGTTACCACCACCGTGTTCCATATGAAGAACAAGACCTAAGTCTAACATTTTTGCTTCCAGTTCAGAGTACTGTCCATCCGGACGAAGCAGATATAACAGATGTTCTGCTGTAGAAAGTTCTGGTTTTGGTGGATGAATGATCAGGCTGGCTCCGTCATGATAGTGGTTGTATGCATGATATGCATAAACGGAAATCAATGGGAATAAGCTGATCAGCTGTAAGGATTGGCGAACTACATTTTCAATAGAGGTATCGTCAGCACGATCGTCATAAGCATACATGGTCAGTACGCTTCTGGCCAGTGCATTCATCATATCCTTGCTTGGTGCCTTCATAATAATGTCGCGCACAAAATGTGTTGGCAGTGCTCGGAAGTCTCCAAGCATCTGCTTGAATGTTTCCAGTTCTTTTGCATCTGGCAATTTGCCGAAGAGCAGCAGATATGCTACTTCTTCAAAACCAAAACGATTGTCTTTTTCAAATCCTTTGACAAGATCCTGAATTTTGTAACCACGATAGTAAAGACGACCATCACAAGGGATCATATCACTATCTTCGATAATATAAGATGTAATTTCTGAGATGTCAGTAAGTCCGGCGAGAACACCTTTACCGTTTAAGTCACGCAGTCCTCGTTTTACTTCATATTTGGTATATAATGCTGGGTCAATCTGACCATGTTCTTTGGATAATTTGGAAAGCGCTAGAAGTTCTGGTGTAATTTCTGAATAACTATTTATATTCTGCATTCAAATTCTCCTTTCAAGTATTCTGAGTTTTTTCAATATTTGTCTATCATACCACAAAATTATAGGAAATGGAAAGAAAATATAAAAGTTTGCAAATATTTACAAAAAAGGGTAAAATGGAATGTGAAAAAAATCACGAACTTTTCAACTTGGGGCTATACATTTGCAAATTTTTCTTGTATAATATGAAGCTGTATTAAGTTAATCTATTATCAATGAAAGAAAGAGGTAAAAAAAGATGTCATTAGTTAATTTAGAAAAATATGGTATCACTGGAACTACTGAAATCGTTTACAATCCTTCTTATGAAGTACTTTTTGAAGAAGAAACAAAAGCTGGCTTAGAAGGATATGAAGTAGGTCAGGAAAGTGAACTTGGAGCTGTCAACGTTATGACAGGTATCTATACTGGTCGTTCACCTAAAGATAAATATATTGTTATGGATGAAAATTCTAAAGACACAGTATGGTGGACAACAGATGAGTACAAAAACGATAACCATCCAATCAGCGAAGAAGTTTGGAAAGAATTAAAAGACCTTGCTAAAAAAGAACTTTCTAACAAGAGACTCTTTGTAGTAGATGCATTCTGTGGTGCTAACGCAGATACAAGAATGGCTATCCGTTTCGTTGTAGAAGTAGCTTGGCAGGCACACTTTGTTAAAAACATGTTCATCCAGCCAACAGCTGAAGAACTTGAAAACTTTGAACCAGATTTCGTAGTATACAATGCTT
>CAZYUZ010000257.1:0-2807 GCA_964650775.1 uncultured Lachnoclostridium sp.
CAATATAATAAAGTATGCTCCCCCAAACACCTTTACAGGGACTTATATTTTACTGTTAAAATATTCCTGTGTAACCTGAAGTTGTTTTTTTAATATTTTCTGCCACATAGCTCGATGTATTTCTCCGCTTCCTTTCGATACTTTTGTCATACGGATATTTCCATTTTCGTCAGTCTTTTTGTAAAAATAGTGATCTGTATCTTTGTACAACTCCCAGCCGTCCCTGTCGCAAAATCTTTTTAGTTCTTTCCATCGCGGCATAAGATGCTTTCTCCCAATATACAAATATCTTCTGTTAATAAGGCTTTAAATACATACGGTATATGTGCTTTTCGATTTGGTGCTTTGCTGTACACTGCATAATGTTCGTAATATTCTGCAGCATATTCCATAATCGCCTGCGCCAAAATCATTCTTGCTTCCATTTCAGTTGTTGCATTTTCAACTAAATCAATTTCATTTAAAGATAATGTAATTGACTGGTCATCCTCAACAAAGCGCTCTGCAGTAAATTGATAAGCAGTTAATATTTCTGCCATGGTTTCGACATCAGACAACCAAATTTTATCCCTTGTTCTTTTTACCAGAACAGGACGTTCATGTACTACTCCATCGACTACGGTACTCCACTCTTTTCTCACATCCGTCGCACTTAATGTTAACATATATTTCGCCTCCTTTCTTCTTTTAGATTAGCAAAAAACGTACACAACGTCAACTGTGTACGTTTTTGCCATTTTATTTATTCCTGCAAAAATTCTGCCAGCACATAATTACTCACATCAATACCCAACTCCGTCAGGCGGATAACATTCCCATCCACGGCAAGCAATCCTTCTGCCACTAGCTTATGCACCTTTTTTTCGTATTGTTCCTGATATGGTGTCCAGTCCACTCCCTGCATTTTTCGAAGTCCTAAAAAGAAGTATTCTTCCATGGCAGCAGTTTCATCTAAAACATCCTCTTCTCCTGCAAAATTGCCCTTTAAATATTCCGCAAGATCCGTCTGATTGCTCTTTCGCACATTTCCAAGAAGGGAGGCTGCACCAAGACCCAGTCCCAGATAGTCCACCCTCTCCCAATAGGAAAGATTATGTCTGCACTCATAGCCTGGTTTTGCATAATTTGAAATTTCGTAGCGCTCATATCCTCTGGACGAAAGAAATGCTTTTGTCTCATAATACATTGCACGTTCTTCGTCTTCTGGCGGAAGAAGTTCCGGATGCTTCGCATAGGCCTCATAAAACGGCGTTCCTTCCTCAATGATCAGACTGTAGGCTGAAATATGCTCCGGTTCCAGCGCGATTACCCTCTCCATCGTTTTTCTCCAGCTATCCACAGTCTGTCCCGGCAAAGCAGACATTAAATCCACATTGATATTGTCAAATCCACATTTTCTTGCAAGATAATAATTTTCTTCAAATTCCTCCCATGTATGAATCCTTCCAAGACGTTTTAATTCTTCATTTTCCGTCGACTGAAGTCCAAAACTGATGCGATTGATTCCTGCCATTTTCCATAAATAAAGCTTTTCTTCTGTAACCGTCCCCGGATTGGCTTCAATGGAAATTTCGGCATTCTCCGAAAGGTTTCCCATCTGTCGAAGGCTGTCCATAATTCTTACAATACTGTCTCCTTCCAGAACACTCGGTGTACCACCCCCAAAGAAAACTGTATCTGTCTGCCTTTGCTTCAAAAGCTCTTGATACTGCTGCATTTCTTTCAAGAGCATTTTCACGTACTGCTCCCTCGTCTCTTTTTCTGCCGGTCCGGACAGAAAGTCACAATATTTACATTTTCTTATGCAAAATGGAATGTGTATGTAAACTCCTAATGATTTTTCCAAGGTGATTTCTTCTCTTTCCAAAAAACTTATCATTTTCTTAATATTTATATTTTAACATAATTCAGATAGATTTCCCACGAAAAATCTGTTACACTAAAATCCGACAGGTTTTATCGTCACAAAGGAGAAGTTTCATGGAACATTCAGACCGAACAGAACGACAGCAAAAGGCTGCCCATCGACAAGCTGTAAAGGCAAAAAGGAAAAAACAGGCACAACAAAAAATGTTTATCTTACTGGTAATTGTATTTGTTCTCGGTTTTCTGCTGGGTCTAGTGGTAGGTTCTCAAAAAGAAAAAACAATTGATTTTGTCATGTCTCCTGCCACTACAGAAGAAACCAAGACATCCAAAACCGTGATTCCAGAAACAGAACTCCCATGGAATCTGACTTTGGTAAATTTTGAACACGCATTGCCAAAAGATTTCGCACCAGAAGAAATGGTGGAAGTTGACAACGGATATGTCGCAGACAGCCGCATCGCAGATGCTGTCAAAAAAATGATCGCAGATGCCCGCGCTACAGAAGATGTTCGAATCATTGCACTCTCCGCTTATCGTGACTATGAATATCAAAAAGAACTTTTTGACAACAAAGTAGAAAGATTACAGCAGGAAAAAGGGTATTCCGTTACCAAAGCCAGAGAAGAAGCTGCTACGGTCGTTGCAGTTCCTGGCACTAGCGAACATCAGCTTGGTCTTGCACTGGATCTTGTAGATGCCCGCCATGTAAATCTGGATGAGTCGCAGGAAAATACCGCTGCCTATAAATGGCTTTATAAACACTGTGCAGAATACGGTTTTATCGTACGCTATCCAAATGGTAAGACGGATATTACCGGTATCATTTATGAACCGTGGCATTTCCGCTATGTAGGTGTAGAAGCCGCTACATTCATTATGGAAAATGAAATTACTTTAGAAGAATATTTATCAGATTATTATAACGAATAACCTAAAAA
>CAZYUZ010000258.1:0-2793 GCA_964650775.1 uncultured Lachnoclostridium sp.
CGAACCCACGTATCTAGCTTGGAAGGCTAGTGTTCTACCATTGAACTACACCCGCTTAAAGTCGGGGTGACAGGATTCGAACCTGCGACCTCCTGGTCCCAAACCAGGCGCTCTAGCCAAACTGAGCCACACCCCGTGATGTGTTGACACTCTATATGGTGTCTTTTGTTTGTTTTGTGTTGCGTTCCTCAACGCAAGACATATATTACAACATAGAAAAACAAATGTCAACACTTTTTTTCACTAATTTCTATAAAAATTTTGTCTCAAATTTAGGCACTTTGCCCTTTTCCAGAAAAAGCACCATATAACTTGGTCTGCGCTTCTCCTGTCGCGGATAAGTCAGACTTCCTGGATTCGCCACAATGATATCTTTGTCGATTTCCAGTGTTGGTCTGTGGGTATGACCAAACAGTACGATGTCCGCCCCATTTCGACGACCTGCAGATTTTAACTGTTCATTTCCAGAATGTGCATAATAATAATGTCCATGGGTCATCAGAATTCGAAATCCCTGAAGTTCAAAAACCACCTCCGGATTTAAATCCGACCAAAAATCATTATTTCCGGAAACCATCGCCAAAGGACAGTCTGCAATCCCGCGAATATAATCCTCGGATCCTTCCAAATCTCCCATATGGCACAGAAAATCCGGCTTCTCTATTTCCAGCGCTTCTTCCAGATGCTCGTCTCTTCCATGTGTGTCGCTTACTAATAGTATTTTCATAAATTTCCTTTACAATACTTCTTTTAATTTTTCTTTCATTAAACGAAGTGCTTTTCCTCTGTGACTTAATTCATTCTTTAACTCAGGTGAAATTTCTGCAGTAGATTTCCCGTATTGTGGAAGCATGAAAATCGGATCATATCCAAAACCATTTTCTCCACGTTCTTCGTAACCGATTCTTCCTTCAATCGTTTCTCTTGTCTCCAGCACCCTGCCATCCGGCAATACAGCTGCAATCGCACAAACAAAACGCGCTGTACGCTCTTCGTCAGGAACTCCTTCCAACCTTTCCACAAGATTTGCATTTTTAATATGATAAGAAGTATCTTCTCCCATATATCTTGCTGAATATACTCCCGGTTCCTTATTTAATGCATCAATCTCGAGTCCGGAATCATCCGCCAGCACAATATCATCACAAAGTGCAGCAATGCCTTTTGCTTTGATCACCGCATTCTCCTCGAAAGTTCTTCCGTTTTCATCTACCTCAGCAAAAAGCCCGGCTTCTTTCATGGAAAGAATTTCCAGACCCAGATCTGCCATAATCATGCGGATCTCACGCATTTTCCCTTCATTCCCTGTTGCAAAAATGATTCTCATTGTTTTCCTCTTTTCTAAAGCAAATCCGCATATCCTTTCAGACAAATATTATATTTTTTTGTCTCTTCAATATGCTCCCATATCGTTCCCTGAAGACTTAAATATCCTCTTCCGTCGGTCATATCTGCATTCTCCGAAAGACCATCCACCGGGCATTCGATTGCGACCGGGTATTCTGCATTTTCTGTGATAATCTTCACCACGATTGCAAAATCCTTTCCCGCTTCTATCGTTGCTGCCTCCGGAAAATCAATGGTATAATATCCGGCATCTTCAAGGAATCCATTGCAGATATATCTTTTTTGTTTAAATGAATTCTTATCTGTAAATTCCGGAACTACATAAATTTCATATTCCGTATTTTCACCAGTCGCATAAAATCCGGCAGCGCGCAGAGAAATTGCGTCTTCTGCCGTATAGACATTCGCAAACCAGCTTTCTTCCTGCTGATAACCAATCTGTGCTGTAAATCCACACAGATCCGTCTGATAAATTTGGTCATAATTATCAGCGCTGTCAATGCGGCTATAGGCAACACCATAGCTTCCTATATTCACATCTTCATAAGAAACATAGAATATCCCCATGTCTCCAAACTCTTCACCCCAGCTGTTCTGACACAAAAATGCACCATCAGTCTGGACGTCTCCGACAAAGTTTTCTGCCGGATAATTGTCATCCCAGCCAACGATCACCACATCATGATTGCTGATTTCTTCTCCCGAATAACAATAGGAATTATACTCATTATGATAATAAGCCGATTCCACCATATATTCGTCAAAATCCACATATAACGACGATTCCACTGCTCCATATAAATAGAGAAATCTTTTGATTGCCTCATAATCCTTTGGCGGGATCTGTCTGATTTCCTGAACATGCAGGTCTGCTTCAAGTGCTTCGAAAGATTCTCCATCAAATGGATCTCTCTCTTCCAAAACCGGTCCCTTCCAGGACAGCAGATATGCCATTGTTACCACGTAAGAGCCGCCCTCTTCAAATGTTCTTCCAAAAGGATTCTGATAAATCAGATGGTCCGCAGAATAACTTCCAAGTGCATCTTCATCTTTGGAGGCTTCCAGCGAAGATAACGAAGCGAACGCCCAGCAGGTATTGGTATTTCCCTGATTTCTCAGTACAGGCATACAGTTTTCTTCTATATAATTATATGCATCCGGTAAATCTATTTCTGTAATTGTTCTTTCAGGCTCCGGGATAAAGCTTGGCAACTCAGGAATTTCCAGTGCTTCAGCCACTACTTCTATATCTTTTTCTTTCACTTGTGCGCAGCCTGAAAAAATCGCACTGACTGTCAGCATTCCTACTGCCAGTAGCAGCGCATTCTTTTTCCATTTTATCATGAATTCTTATTCCCTTTTGGCGGTCTTGGTCCCATAAACTGATAAAGATAGGTCTTCATCATACCATTGTAAATTTTACGATTTTTATCGGCTTTTCTGCCA
>CAZYUZ010000259.1:0-2791 GCA_964650775.1 uncultured Lachnoclostridium sp.
TCCGCAGCTATGGATAAAGGTATCCACATTTAATTCATGGCAGACATCGTACAATTTCTGAAATCTTGGTTTAAATACCTGTATAAAGGTCTCCATTTTCATCATCATACTGTCCTGAAGTGCCAGATCATCAATGGTGATGATTCCATCCACACCGCATTCCGCCATTTTTCTGGCCGCCGTGATCGCACAATCACAAAGTCTATCCGCCAGTTCTTCCACCAGTTCCAGATTGGCACCCAGATTCAGCATAAAGTCCATAAACCCAAACAAATCGATCATGTGCTGAAAGATGCCATTTGGAAGCATTCCAAGTACATACTTCTCTCCATTGTTTTCCCTGATCTGCTTTCTCATTTTTTCATATCGCCACTCCTCAGAAAAATCAGGAAAAACATACCCTTCCAAATCTTCTTTTTCTTCCAGTGGAAAAACTTTCGGCTCTCCAAAACTATCATCCAGAGTTTCATAGCCTACGCCCCATTCGTTGATTCCATTTTCCATGGGTTTCATTTCTGCAAAAACCCACATCATGTCCTCTCCATAGGAAATTCCATCTTCCGGAGTTCTGTTAGAGTCGAAGTTGTACGGAATCCTCGGCGGATTCTGAAAATGGATTGCTCTTTTTACAATTTCTCTGCTTTTCATTCCATTTTCTCCCTCGTTTTTATTTTGAATTCTTTTCGATGATGTTTACTTCATAGCTTAATTTACTCATTCCCGGATAACTGCCCATCCGCTCTGTGTGTCCAATCTCCTTGGTATCTTCATGATAGAAGAATTCAGTCAATGCATATTCCCCATTTTCGTATCCATATCCGTCTCCGGAGTCCTCATAATAACGAAAATGTGCATCTTTTCCTGAATACACAGTAATAATCAGCTTTTTGCCTGCAGCTTCGTCTGCGTACAGAATGTTTTCTACCTGAGGAAGAATCGTTCCTTCTTTTACAAAGAGCGGCATTCTGTCGATTGGTGTTTCCACCTCTGCGTAGCTTCCGCCTTCATAATACTGGTTCGTCCAGAAGTCATACCAACCACAGCCTTTCGGAAGGTAACATGTTTTTCGACGCACATGCTCAATTGGTCTGCTTTTTTTTTCGTAATACATCGGCTCTGTCACCGGATATATAAGCAGTGACTGACCGAACATATATCCGTCTGTGATGCCACGTACCTTCTCATCATGAGGAAAGTCAAACAGGAGACTTCTCATCATAGTACTGTCTTTGAGGTGCACATCAGCTGCCATAGAATAGATGTAAGGCATTAGTTTGTATCTGAGACAGATAAATTTTTTAATTGCATCATAAAACATGGTTCCCGGTTCTCCGAAATTCCATATTTCTCTTGGAGTATCAGTTCCATGAGAACGGAAAATCGGTAGAAATGTTCCAAACTGGAGCCATCTCGTATAAAGCTCCCGATACCCAAGGTCACCAACCCCTTCTTCATAGTCCCCATTCCAGAACCAAATCATATTTGGATTGGTACTGTTGTCACATCCGCGATGCTGCCAGTTTTCATGAACTGTAAAAAATGCTCCAATATCTAATGTCCAGTATGGATAGCCGCTCATTCCCATTTGAAGCCCTTCCACAATCTGCTTTTTCATTGTATCCCATGTAGCTGCAATATCACCTGACCAGAGAATTGCTCCATATTTCTGGGATCCTGCATATCCGGAACGGGTCAGATTGACCACTCTTTTCTCTTCGGTAGTCTTTCTCTGGTTCTCATAAATTCCTTTTGCGTGTTCTCTGGCATAAAGGTTAGACTTTTCAGGGCTCAAAAAGGCTTTATGCTCTTCTGAGACAATCTGATATCGCTCCCATGGCTCTCTCTTCATACGTCCGCTCCAGTCTTTTCCACTGAATGGTTCTGTCGAGTCGCACCACCATGCATCAAACCCTTTAGAGAAAAGACCCTCATTTGCTTGCTTCCAATACAGTTCTCGTGCACCTTCGTCAAAGGCGTTATATGTGGAACAGTCATTTAGCAGATAACCTTTTTCTTTAAATTCTTCGTAGTCTTTTGTTCCTTCTGCGGAGGTTGGCCACATGGAAATCATTGTATGAACATTCATATCATGAATTTCACTGAATTTTTCTTTGATATCCCCATATCGCTTTGGATCAAGGACCTTTTCTCCCCAATGTTCCGGCTCCCAGCTCTTCCAGTCCTGAACAACACAGTCCAAAGGAACCTCTCTCTTACGATGTTCTTTAACTACATCCAGTAGCTCCTGAGCAGAATGATACATTTCTTTTGACTGAATATACCCAAATACCCATCTTGGAAGCATAACTGCTTTTCCTGTGAGCATTCTGTATTTTCCGATGATTTCATCCAGGGTTTCCCCTGCAATAAAGTAAGTATCTGCCTGATACACAGTATCCAAATACAGGTAGGAATCTTCTTTTCCTCCATGCCATGTCATAACAGAACCGCAATCTATGAACATTCCATACCCTTCTGTAGATACAAAAAACGGCATCGGTGTTCTCATATTGTGCTGATATAAGTACTGATCTGTGTATCGGTAGTCTGAAATTCCTTCTTCTGCCTGCCCAAAACCATAAATTCCTTCATTGTCTTTGAATGAAAAATGAATCTTTGCTTTGCTTGCCATTTCTCCATCTTCTGGCTGAAGATTTTTGATAAAATTTCGTTCTCCATCTATGGTTTTTACTTTCTCGATGATTGGCGGTTCACCTTTGGTCGTATATCGAATAATCGGTTTTTTTTCCGCCTCACGACCGTTTTCTTTCAGAAGCACAGCACCATTTTT
>CAZYUZ010000260.1:0-2781 GCA_964650775.1 uncultured Lachnoclostridium sp.
GCATACATAGAAGCCAATTTAATTGGGTTCTATAATATACTGGAAGCATGTCGTCATTCCTATGATGATGGCAAAAGAGGTGTGGGGCATCTTGTATATGCCTCCAGCTCCTCTGTATATGGAACTAATAAAAAGGTGCCATATAGTACAGAGGATAAAGTGGATAATCCGGTCAGTCTGTATGCTGCCACAAAGAAGTCAAATGAATTGATGGCACATGCGTATAGTAAATTGTATAATATTCCATCCACGGGTCTACGTTTCTTTACCGTATATGGACCGGCAGGACGTCCGGACATGGCGTACTTTGGATTTACAAATAAATTAAGAAACGGCGAAAAGATTCAGATCTTTAATTTCGGAAATTGTAAACGTGATTTTACTTACGTAGATGACATTGTAGAGGGTGTAATCAGAGTCATGAATAAAGCACCGGAACGTGTTAATGGTGAGGATGGATTACCATTACCGCCATATAAGGTGTATAATATCGGAAATAACCAGCCGGAGAATTTGTTGGACTTTGTGGATATTCTGCAGCAGGAGCTGATTCGTGCGGGGGTATTGCCGGAAGACTATGATTTTGAAGCGCATAAAGAACTGGTGCCGATGCAGCCAGGAGATGTTCCGATTACTTACGCGGATACATCTGCGTTGGAAGCTGATTTTGGATTTAAACCATGTACGAGCTTGAGAGAAGGACTTCGCAAGTTTGCGCAGTGGTATAAGGAGTTTTATTTAACATGATGTCAATAGCAAAAGGCTTATCCAGAATGATACCCGATCGGCTATATCTGATGTTAAGATATCGTGCAAGGTTGGGATGCTGGCCAAACTTGAAAAATCCTCAGTTATATACTGAAAAAGTACAGTGGCTGAAACTGCATGATCGGAAACCGGAATATTCCAGGATGGTGGACAAATACGAAGCAAAGAGATACATTGCAGACAGAGTTGGAGAGCAGCATATCATTCCGACGTATGGTGTATGGGATCATTTTGACGAGATTGATTTTGATCTTCTCCCAGAGCGGTTTGTATTGAAATGTACTCACAATAGTGGAGATGTGATCGTCTGTCTGGATAAAAGTAAGCTGGATATTGAAGATGCCAGAGAACGGCTTGAACGTAATTTAAAGGAAAATTATTTTTGGCATTCGAGAGAATGGCAGTATAAAAATGTAAAGCCTAGAATTATAGCAGAAGAATATTTATATGATCCTAAATATCCGAATGATTCGATTATGGATTATAAATTTCTTTGCTTTAATGGAGAACCAAAGCTTTTGTATTATGCAGAAGAAAATACCGATGATCCATATTCTGATATTTATGATATGGATTTTAAGAAGCTGGATATGCAGTTTCCGGAACCAAATTCTCCGATAATTGCAGAAAAACCGGATAAATTTGAAGAAATGAAGAATATTGCTAGAACCTTATCAAAAGGTCTGGCTCATTTGCGTGTTGATTTTTACTATGTGAATGATAGGCTGTATGTAGGAGAATTGACATTCTATCATTGTGCAGGGATGCCTGAAATTAAGCCGGCGCATTGGAATAAGACTTTAGGTGATTGGATTACTCTTCCCGATAAAAGATAAAGGAGCCTTTTTGATGAAAAAGAAAGTTCTTCAGTTTATTCATGGGTTATCCATGGGTGGAGCGGAAACGCTTGTAAAAGAGTATTGTTTGAAACTGAATAAAGAAAAATATGATGTTTCGGTGCTATGTTTTTACAAATATCATACGCCATACGAAAAACAGTTAGAGGAAGCAGGTATTAAAATTACATATATTGAGGATTTTCAAAAGCTTTCTGAAAGCGGTGAAAATGCGATATTACAGAGAATCCGGTTGTTTATACAACGTATTTTTTTTGTGAGAAAATATATCAAACTGGAAAAACCGGATATTATTCATACCCATTTGAATGATAATACCTATATATGGACTGCTGCACCTCAAAGGGGAACTCAAATTTTTCATACTGTTCACAGTGAAGTTAAAGCACTTTGGGATGGCAGTATAGAAAGTAATCTTGATTTCTATGCAACAAAGCGTCTGATTAAAAAATATCAGATGAAATTTATAGTACTTCATGAACAGATGTGTAAGGAAACAGATCAGTTTTTTAATACAACAGGTTCACTGATATTAAATAATGGAATTGATTTTGAAAAATTTGATGCTGCGCTTTCAAAAGAAGAAGTAAGAAAACGAGAAGGTATTCCACAGGATGCATTTGTAATCGGTCATGTGGGTAGATTTACCGAAAACAAAAATCAAAGCTTCTTGGTTGACATATTATGTGATATTTATAAAAGAAACTCGAAGGCGTATCTTCTATTGGTAGGAAATGGGGAACTTTTAGAGAATGTAAAAGATAAAATTCAAAAACTTGGAATGGAGAGTCGGAGCAAAATTCTATCTTATCGTACGGATATTCCTGATTTGTTAAGTGCCATGGATTGTTTTGTATTACCGTCTGAGTATGAAGGGTTGGGAATTGTATTGATTGAAGCACAGAAAATGCAGTTGCCTTGTGTGGTTTCTGACACTGTGCCAAATGCTGCAACAATCTCGAACTTAGTGAAGAGGGTTTCTTTAAATAAAAGTGTGGAAATCTGGGCAAAAGAGATTGAAGAACCTTTTAAGAAATCAGTAAAGTACTCCGGACTCGAGGAATGGGATATGAAATATATTGTGAAACAGTTGGAAGCAATTTATGAAAGTGATTTGAGAGGATAACAAAGTGGGAGATAGCAGAACGAAAAATAC
>CAZYUZ010000261.1:0-2779 GCA_964650775.1 uncultured Lachnoclostridium sp.
ATTGTCAAGAGCAGCCTGCAAAGATGCAGCATCGGAAACAGCGGTTGCATTGGAGGATGCCCATTTTCTGGTAAGCAACTGCAATCAGAAAGATGGGACTTCCTTTCGCAGAGGTCCGAAGGAACTGGTGGAGATGTCAAAGTATTTCGGAGAGCAGTGTATGGAATATGGGCTTACTAATTCTGTTCGTGATTCTTTCTACAGTCCGAATAAAGATAGAGAAGAAATTACGTTTGCAGAACATCAGATGAAGAAGCGTGGGAAATTGTCTTTTAAGGATGAAATTAAAACTTATATCCGTTTGGTAATGAATTATGAGTGTACTAAAACAGTGCAGGATGTGGTGGAAATGCTGGGGCTTATTTACGGAATGGATATTCGCTTAAAGGGAAAGACCATCAGCTATGCACTTCCTTATGACCTGAACAAAGGTGGAAAAACAAAAGCGGTGCGTGGCAGTAAGCTCGGTAAACGCTTTACGGTTGAAGGGATTGAAGAGTATCTACAGGAGAAAGAGCGAATGCGACTGGAATACAAGAGAACAGAGCAGGAGATTGAAGAATCAAAACTTACTGTTGATGATTATTTTGATTGGGAAGACCAGCCGACGGAAGATAAGTCTGTATATCAGGCATTTGACGAATTTATGGAAAAAGAAAATATTCCGGAAAATGATGAGTCTG
This sequence comes from uncultured Lachnoclostridium sp., assembly GCA_964650775.1. Classification (GTDB taxonomy): domain Bacteria; phylum Bacillota; class Clostridia; order Lachnospirales; family Lachnospiraceae; genus HGM12587. Next base: position 684 of record CAZYUZ010000261.1, read on the forward strand.
TGTTCTATGGCGGGGCATTTCAGGAATTTCACAGGGAATGGCAGGGGATTCCGGAAGAAAAGAAGGAAGATGCGATTGATTATGCAAAGATTCCAATGAAAGACAGGGCACATCTGCTTCCGCCACCTACGGATAACACGATGGAAGAATTTGAACAGTATAAAATCCGTATGGGATATAATGAGGGACAACTGAAATCTATACGTTACCGAATGAGTGTATATGATGATTTCCTAAAGGAATATGATTATCGTAAGAAGGTGAAGAGCGTGCAGAGAACGGAGCAGAAGCAGAAAACGAAGAAGAAAAGAGATTATAGTAGGTAAAAGGTCTTGTTTTATATTAAAAAGTGATTGACTAATTATCAATAACAGTATAACATTTTAAAAACAAACTATTTAAAAATAAAACATATAAGGAGGCTATATGGAAGGAAACTGGAAAAAAGTTTTACAGGATAGTATTCGTGACATACAGGGTCTTAGCGAGCATGTGACACTTACAGAAGATGAATCAAGCCAGATGGCACAGATTATAGAACGTTATCCGCTTTGCGTAAATTCGTATTATCTTGGCTTGATTAATAAAAATGATGTAAATGATCCAATCAGAAAAATGTGCATACCACAGATATCAGAGTTTTCGGAAGGAGGACAGACTGATACCAGTGGAGAAATGGAAAATACGGTAATTCAGGGAATGCAGCACAAATATAAGCAAACTGCACTGATTTTGTCAACAAATCAATGTGCAATGTATTGCAGACATTGTTTCAGAAAACGAATGGTGGGTGCTTCATCGGAGGAAGTCGCAAAACAATTGCCGGTAATGGCAGATTATGTACGCAGTCATAAGGAAATAAACAATGTACTTATTTCTGGCGGAGATTCGTTTATGAATTCCAATGAAATGATTGAACAATACCTGCGTTATTTTAGTATAATTCCCAATTTGGATTTCATAAGATTTGGAACCAGGATTCCTGTAGTCCTGCCACAGAGGATTACACAAGATGATGAACTTTTGAGAATTTTAGAAACCTATTGTGAAAAGAAACAGATCATGATAGTGACACAGTATAACCATCCAAGAGAGTTGACTCCGGATTCTGTAAAGGCAATCAAAATGCTGCGTGACGTGGGGTGCATTATACGAAATCAAACAGTTTTATTGAAAGGAGTTAATGATGATTCAAAAGTAATTGCTGACCTGATGAACAGGCTGGTTTCCTGCGGTGTGATACCATATTATATTTTCCAATGCCGCCCAGTGGAAGGGGTTAAAAATCAGTTTCAGGTACCACTGTTAGTAGGAAGCGAAATTGTTGAAGATGCAAAGAAATATATGAATGGTCAGGCAAAAAGTGTACGTTTCGCATTGTCACATCCGACAGGGAAAATTGAAATTTTAGGAAAAGATGAGCAGAATAACATGCTTTTCAAATATCATCAGGCAAAATATGAATGTGATAATTCAAGAATTTTTAAAGCACAGATGAAAGAAGAACAATGCTGGCTGGATGAAGAGGAGAAAAATACGCTGTGACTATTGGAGAAATATTAAAAGAGAACAGAGAAAGCAGAGGATATTCCTTAAGTGGATTAGCAGAATTAATGGAAACGAGTGAAAAGGTAGTAGATGATTGGGAGAAAAATGTAAGTATCCCAAATCTGCAGGAAGGTCTTTTGTTGGCGAGATTATATGGAAAAGAATTAAATGATATGTTTTGTGATTTGAATCCGGAAGAAATATTAACAGGAGATAATGTGAAAAAATTTGAGCATGAAAAATGGCTGAATCGAATGAAGAATAGAGCGTATCAATTCTGAGATAATTTAAAATTAAAACGTGACGAAATGGAAGGAGTATGATAAGATTTCCTTAGAAAATTTTACGACAGCAATAAAGATGTAACGTAGGTGACAGTATGGATATTCAAGTAGAAGCTATCTTATATGGTGGACAGTTTAAACGATTATTAGAAGAACAAAGCTTAGAACTGCGTAATAAATATGATATGAAAAAGGCGGAACTGGAAATCTTATATTTCCTTTCCCGTTGCGGTGATCGAAATACGTCCTCAGATATACATCATC
>CAZYUZ010000262.1:0-2748 GCA_964650775.1 uncultured Lachnoclostridium sp.
AGTTTATCAAAATGCAAGGAGGATTTATCATGCGAGTTGGTATGGGATATGATGTACACAAATTGGTAGAAGGCCGCGACCTGATCATGGGCGGTGTGAAAATAGATTATGAAAAAGGACTGCTTGGACACTCGGACGCAGATGTGTTATTACATGCGATTTCGGATGCATTACTTGGAGCTGCAGCACTGGGAGATATCGGAAAGCATTTTCCTGATACAGATCCAAAATATAAAGGCGCTGACAGCTTAAAACTTTTAGAACATGTAGTTGCACTTTTGGAAGAAAACAGCTTCCTTGTGGGAAATGTGGATGCGACAATTATCGCACAGAGACCGAAAATGGCTCCACACATTCCGCAGATGAGAGAAAATATTGCGAAAGCATTGAAAGTGCCGGTAAGCAGAGTGAATGTAAAGGCGACCACAGAAGAGGGTCTTGGATTTACAGGCGCAGGTGAAGGTATTTCTGCACAGGCAATCTGTCTGCTGGAAACTGTAGCAAATTATGCGTATGATGATTTAATGATGCAGGAAAGACCGTGCGGTGGCTGTGGCGGCTGTCATGCACAGCAGGAGGAGGTGTAATGATTCGCTATCTGAAGGATAACGAAAAAGGAAAATCGGAAGCGCTTTACAGAGCGGCATTTCCAGAGGATAAGGATGCTTTTGTGGAATATTATTATTCCTATGTGACGAGGGATAATAAGATTTTGGTGCTGGAGCAGGAGGGAGAGATTTCTTCCATGCTGCATTTGAATCCTTATCGTTTATCGGTCAATGGAACAGAGGTGGATGCATACTATTATGTAGCGGTTGCAACAAAGGCAGACTGCCGTCACCAGGGGATGATGAGAAAGCTTCTATACAAATCTTTAAATGATATTCATGCGGAAGGGCATCCGTTTACCTATTTGATGCCGGCAAATCGTGCAATTTATGAACCGTTTGATTTTCGCATTGTGTACCAGCAGAAGAAGGTGGAACTACCGTTAGAGCCACAGATGGCAAATGAAAAAATGGCAGAAATGTTTGATGTATACACACTTCGGGATGACTGGTATGTGGAAAAGATGCTGGAAGAGGAGCGAGTGTGTGCAGGAGATCCGCCATTTGAGATTGTACCGTATATTATGACGAGGATTACGCATGTGGAGCGTATGCTGTCACTTCTTAGAAGCAGTAAGCCACTGAAAGTGATACTGAATGTGCGGGATGAAATGATTGCAGAAAATAATGGTCAGTTTTTGTGGGAGATTACAGAAGAAAGCAGTATGTGTAGAAAACTGACAGATGAAGAACCGGAGATTTCTGTGAGCGTTGCGGAGCTTACTGAATTTGTATTCGGCAAAAGAAATATTATAGGGCTGGAAAATGTGAAAGTTCTTTCCAGAATCTGTATTAATGAAGCAGTTTAGGGGGGATTTATGAAAATTGCAGATATGCACAGCGATACCATTTATCAGCTGTTGAAAAAGCGCAGAGCAGGAACAGTGGATTGTCTGGCGAAAAGTTCCTTACACATGGATTTGGAAAAAATGAGAAAAGCAGATTATCTGCTTCAGAATTTCTCGTTATTTGTAGAACAGGGCGAATGCGATGATCCGTACGAAGAAGCAAAGGCAGAATATGCTGTTTTTGTGGATGAAATGGAAAAGAACAAAGATGTCATTTCTCAGGTATTTACTTATGATGATATCGTAAAAAATATGGAATCAGGAAAAATTTCAGCGGTACTGACTTTGGAAGAAGGCGAAGTATGTCTTGGAGAGATTGAAAAGCTGGAAGAGTTCTATGGTTATGGTGCCAGAATGGTTGCGATGGTGTGGAATTTCTGCAATTCCTTAAGTACTTCTACATCGAAATATGCACCTGTTTCTCCAAGAAGATACTCTGGCAGCCGTCAGGGGCTTACCGAAACAGGGATTGTATTCGTAGAACGCATGGAAGAACTTGGCATGATTCCGGACGTGTCCCATATGTCTGATGAAGGCATCGAGGATATGCTGCAGATTACAAAGAAACCATTTGTGGCAAGCCATTCCAATGCGAGAATCCTTTGTCCACATCAGAGAAATCTGACAGATGATTTTCTGAAGCGCATGGGAGAAAAAGGCTGTGTGATCGGCGCCAATTTCTTCAGTAAATTTCTTAAGAAAGATGCAGAATATACGGAGACTGCGTGGATTGCAGATCACATTCTGCATATGGTCAATGTGGCAGGGATCGAGAGTGTAGGGCTTGGCTCTGACTTTGATGGTATTGGCTGCGGACTGGAGATGGAAAATTGTTCTAATATGCAGATGCTGGCAGAACGCTTAAAGATTCGTGGCTTGAGTGAAGAACAAATAGAACGCGTTTTCTATAAAAATGTATTGAGACTTTATAAGGAACTGCTGTAATAAGAATTATTCATTGTAAAATTATGTAGCGAATGTATATTCGGACTATCCGAGGATGCATTCGCTATTCTTGTGTTGGCATATCGCCAGATTTCCCAGATTTTATAATATTTACAAAAGGAGTCTTAAAAAATATGGAAAAATTAAAGATTATTGTTGATGAAGCAGGAAAAAAGATTGTTGCTGTTCCTGATATAATTTTTAACTGATATTAAGCAAGAATTCTCCCATCACTTCACTTAAATGAAAAAAGGGTGAACTTATGGATAAAATGGACAGAAATGCACATTCGGTATATCTGCTGTATTACCATCTTGTTATGGTCGTGAAATACAGAAGAAAAGTAA
>CAZYUZ010000263.1:0-2735 GCA_964650775.1 uncultured Lachnoclostridium sp.
CCCACAAAATCAATGCTTCACTGTTTCCGTGATTATATAAATAATGACTTGTTTTTCCGTTCATATAAAACGTATCTTTTGCTTTTAACTTATACTTTTTATTATCTCGGACAAGTGTAATATTCCCTTTTAGTACATATCCAAATTCTTCCCCGAAATGTGACTGCATTTCATGGCTCTTGCCTTTTGGCGGAAGCGTAAGAAGGATCGGTTCCATTTCATTTTTCTGGGCGTTTGGCACGATCCATTCAATCTGGTACTCGTCCTGCGTATCCACAAAAAAGTCCTTCTGTGTAAATACAATCTGTTCCTCCTCTTCCTCATGGAAAAACTCGGATAAATTGGTCCCCAGAGCCTCTAAAATATCCTCCAGCGTGGAAATACTGGGGCTTGTTAAGTTTCGCTCTAACTGGGAGAGAAAGCCTTTGGTAAGTTCACTTCTTGATGCTAAGTCTTCCAGCGTCAGGTCATTTTGCAATCGCAGCTGCCTGATTTTTTTCCCGATATCCATAAAGCGCCTCCATTTGTTTTATAATACTAAACTTTATTTTTAATTTACATGCATCTTCTATTATACACATATTTCGACACTTTGCAACAATAAAGCGCATATAAAATAAAATTTTAGTATTCCTATACTTTTGCAACAAAAAAAGCCACGTAACAGCCTCCTGCTACGTGGTCTCATTCATAACTTTATCTTAAATACTGCTTCATGGTTTTTAATGCGTGCTTCTCCAATCTGCTTACCTGCGCCTGAGAGATTCCTATCTCATCTGCCACTTCCATCTGTGTCTTCCCTTCATAGAATCTCAAATCAATGATATGCTGCTCTCTTGGTGCCAATCGCTTCATCGCTTCCTGCAAAGAAATCTCTTCCACCCAGTTTTCCTCTTTGTTTTTCTTGTCACTGATCTGATCCATGACATAAAGCGTATCTCCGCCCTCTGTGTACACTGGCTCATAAAGGCTGACCGGGCTTTGGATCGCATCCATTGCCAGAACCACCTCTTCTTCCGGCACCCCGATCATTTCGGAGATTTCTGCCACCGTCGGCTCTTTCGAATGCTTCTTCATATAGTCCTCTTTCGCATAAATTGCCTTATAGGCAATGTCACGCAAAGAACGGCTGACACGAATAGAGTTTGAATTATCCCTCAAATATCTGCGAAGCTCCCCTGCCACCATGGGCACCGCATAGGTAGAAAACTTCACCATCATCTCCGGTTTGAAATTATCAATGGCCTTAATCAGTCCAATGCACCCAATCTGAAACAAATCGTCCGGGCACTCATTGCTGTTAGAAAAACGCTTGATAACACTAAGTACAAGCCTTAAATTGCCTTGGATATATTTCTCTCTTGCTTCCATATCCCCGGCTTTGATTCTCTTAAAAAGTTCTTCCTTTTCTTCCTCCTTGAGTATCGGCAATTTGGAGGTGTTCACCCCGCAAATTTCAACTTTCCCTTGAACCATTGTCTGCTCTCCTTAAAGTTTCTTAACTCCTAAGAAAAGCATTCCCCGACAGCTGTTCCTTTATTCGTATTTTGCAATCTCCTTTTTTAATCGTTTCATGATTTTCTTCTCAAGCCTTGAAATATAAGACTGGGAAATTCCAAGCAGATCTGCAACTTCCTTTTGAGTCATTTCTTCCCCTGATGGATCACGAAGTCCAAAACGAAGTTCTACAATTGTCTGCTCTCTCCTCGAAAGCTTCTCAATTGCCTTATTTAAGAGCTTTCGCTCCATTTCCACCTCAATATCTTTATAAATTACATCCTCGTCTGTTCCTAAAATATCTGACAAAAGAAGTTCATTTCCATCCCAGTCCACATTTAAGGGCTCATCAATGGAAACCTCCAGACGTGTCTTACTATTTCTTCGAAGATACATTAAGATTTCATTTTCAATACAACGGGATGCGTACGTAGCGAGCTTAATATTTTTATCCTTATTAAAGGTGTTAATCGCTTTTATCAGCCCGATCGAACCAATGGAAATCAAATCTTCCACGCCTACACCTGTATTGTCAAATTTCTTTGCTATGTATACCACCAGACGCAGATTGTGCTCAATCAAAAGTGCCCTGGCTTCTTTTTCATATTTCCCCTCTAAATTGTCTATCGCTCTTGCCTCCTCCTCAGGCTCCAGCGGCGGCGGAAGCACCTCGCTCCCACCAATATAATGAACTTCCTGCTGCCCATACAGCAGCATATCCGGCAGATTCGGAACGATTTTAAATTGTATCTGTTTTGGTATCGCTACCTTAACCAACATCTTCTTTCCTCCCTAATAAAAATCACTGTGAAGTAAAATGGAATAGTGAAAAATCCCCGTAAACGGCTGCTCTGTAATGGCTATCATTGGTTTCTCTATAATCCGGCTTTCGTTTCCCTGTAAAATTACCATATAATCAATTTGTGCTCCCCGCAGGATCCCTTTCGTATTTCCTACGCATTGATAAGGAATCACATAATACAGCGGCTCTGCTGAATCGATCAGAAGTTTCTCCCATGCCTCCAAAGAAATAATAGATACCGGTTTTTTACTCACCGGATCGAAGAGCTGATTCCCCGTATCTGCGAACCCGCGAATATGACAGCTCTTTTCATTCCAGTAAAGAACTATTTCTCTCATGCATTCATTCTGCCGTTTGTAAATCTTCAATATTTTTTCTAAAATCCCAAAAACAATCGCTAAAAATACAGTGGCAAGAAGCAGGTCTCCAAGACGAA
>CAZYUZ010000264.1:0-2709 GCA_964650775.1 uncultured Lachnoclostridium sp.
AGGGTTCGATTTTCGTAGCAGGCGCTTCGATTCAGTGGCTGCGCGATGAAATGCGGCTCATTGATTCAGCGGCAGATTCTGAATACATGGCGAAAAAGGTGAAGGATACCAATGGATGTTATGTGGTACCTGCATTTACCGGACTTGGCGCACCGCACTGGGATCAGTACGCGAGAGGAACGATTGTAGGAATTACCCGTGGGGTAAATAAATATCATATCATCAGAGCGACTCTGGAATCCATTGCATATCAGGTAAATGATGTATTAGAAGCCATGAGAGCAGATTCTGGAATCGAACTGTCATCACTTAAAGTAGATGGCGGTGCGAGTGCAAATGACTTCCTGATGCAGACCCAGGCAGACATTATTAATGCGCCTGTTAACCGTCCGGTATGTGTGGAGACGACTGCAATGGGTGCTGCATATCTTGCAGGTCTTGCGGTTGGTTACTGGAAGAGTAAAGAAGATGTCATTAAGAACTGGGCAGTCAGTGCAACGTTTGAACCATCGATTCATGAGGCGGACCGTAAAGAACGTATCAGGGGCTGGAATAAAGCTGTGAAATATGCCTACGGATGGGCAAAAGAAGAGTAAAAAATCGTGAATATTATTTAAGAAAAAGCCTTGACGCACATCGTTGTATATGTTATGATATGCAAGCGAATGGAAGAAGCGAAGGCTTTTTTTTTATGCCTAAAATTTGACAGTTTATCGCGGCTGTCACACAAATTTGAGAAAAAGCGAGGTGGAAGTTGTGCGCGTTAGAATCACATTGGCATGTACAGAATGCAAACAGCGTAACTACAATACTACTAAGGATAAGAAAGCTCATCCTGACAGAATGGAAACAAGTAAATATTGTAGATTCTGCAAAAAACACACAGCACATAAAGAGACAAAATAGTCTGATGCAAAGGAAGTGACAAATATGGGAGAAAATACAGCAAAAGAAGCTGCACCAAAAGCTCCAAAGAAGAGCTGGTTCAAAGGTCTTAAAGCTGAATTTAAGAAAATTGTTTGGCCAGACAAAAAATCACTTGCACGCGAAAGCGCTGCTGTCGTAGCATCTGCTGTTGCGTTAGGCATTATCATTAAAGTCATGGACGTAGTGATTAACTACGGACTTGAATTCCTGATGGGTTTATAAGATTCGTTGAAAGGTGATTTTTATGTCAGAAGCAAACTGGTATGTAGTTCATACTTATTCAGGGTATGAAAACAAAGTAAAAGCCAACATTGAAAAAACAATTGAAAACAGACACCTGGAAGATCAGATTCTCGAAGTTAGAGTTCCGATGCAGGATGTTGTGGAAATGAGAAACGGAGCTAAAAAACAGGTTTCCAAAAAATTATTTCCTGGATATGTTCTGATCAATATGGTAATGAACGACGATACATGGTACGTTGTGAGAAATACCAGAGGCGTGACAGGCTTTGTTGGTCCGGGATCTAAACCGGTTCCATTAACAGCTGAAGAAATGTTACCGCTTGGAATTAGCAATGAGAATGTCGTTATTGATTTTGCAGTAGGTGACAGCGTCGTAGTTATCGGTGGCGTATGGAAAGATACCGTTGGTATGATTCAGTCAATCAACGAAGGAAAACAGTACGTAACCATTAACGTAGACCTGTTCGGTCGTGAAACACCGGTAGAAATTAGTTTCACAGAAATCAAGAAAATGTAACAAGTAAACGTCCGCATAAAGAATATTAGCACTTGCGGATCGTGGGAGGGAAATCCCCGCAAATACCACATAGGAGGTGCCTTATCATGGCAAAAAAAGTAACAGGTTATATTAAATTACAGATTCCTGCTGGTAAAGCTACACCAGCACCACCAGTTGGTCCAGCACTTGGTCAGCACGGTGTAAACATTGTACAGTTCACAAAAGAATTCAATGCAAGAACAGCAGACCAGGATGGTATGATCATCCCAGTTGTTATTACAGTTTATGCTGATAGAAGCTTCAGCTTCATCACAAAAACACCACCAGCTGCAGTTTTATTAAAGAAAGCTTGCAACATCAAATCTGGTTCAGGTGTTCCTAACAAAAACAAAGTTGCAAAAATCAGCAAAGCAGAAGTTCAGAAAATCGCTGAATTAAAAATGCCAGACTTAAATGCAGCAAGCCTTGAAGCAGCTATGAGCATGATCGAAGGTACTGCAAGAAGTATGGGTATCACAGTAACTGAATAACAATTGAAAGCGTGGGAGGGAAATTCCCGCAATTACCACTAGGAGGATATTTAATATGAAACATGGAAAGAAATATGTTGAGGCTGCAAAGCAGTATGACAAGCAGACTCAGTATGATACAGCTGAAGCTATGGCTTTAGTAAAAAAATTATCAGTAGCTAAATTTGATGAAACAATCGAAGCTCACATCAGAACAGGTTGTGACGGACGTCACGCTGATCAGCAGATCCGTGGTGCTGTAGTTTTACCACACGGTACAGGTAAAACAGTTCGTATCTTAGTATTCGCTAAGAACGCAAAAGCTGAAGAAGCTTTAGCAGCAGGCGCTGATTACGTTGGAGCAGAAGATCTCATCCCAAGAATTCAGAACGAAGGTTGGTTTGATTTCGATGTTGTTGTTGCCACACCAGATATGATGGGTGTTGTTGGTCGTTTAGGACGTGTTCTCGGTCCTAAAGGCTTAATGCCAAACCCAAAAGCTGGTACAGTTACAATGGACGTAACAAAAGC
>CAZYUZ010000265.1:0-2707 GCA_964650775.1 uncultured Lachnoclostridium sp.
GTGGGAGTACGGTTCCTTTTCCTATAGAGGCAAAATATTCGTTAATTTCGTCTGCAAAAAACGACCGTATCTGCAGATAATACGATCGTCCGATTTACAAAACAATAAAATATAGATGTTTCTCATCGACCGTAAGAATCATTTTATAAATCCATACAAGCAGTTCTCCTGACTTAAGATCATTGCCTTAAAGCGCCTTCCCAGATGCTCCATTTATCCAGTGACATATTGCTTTGAGACTCCCTATTACAGTGGCGGGACCGTACCGGATTTGCACCGGTTTCTCTATGAATCCTTTCGGAACTTGTACTTCTTGCACATTCATTAACTTGAATTTACATTAACATAATAATTTTAATTTGTCTATTAAATTTTTAGTCAATATATTCTGTTGGAATTTCCTGCTTTTTACAATAGAAATCTATTTTTGAGCCTTTTATACATCGGATTTTGGTGGAGCGATTTACAATTCTGGATCCGATATGCTCTGGTTCGTGGGCAATTTCCAATGTTTTTAGATAGTTACAGCCATGAAATGCTTCTTCACCAAGATGTTTTACTCCAGTTGGTATTATCACATTTGTTAAACGGTTACAACGAAAAAAAGCTTTCTCTTTAATCGTAGTTATTGTAGATGGAAGGTGAAGTTCTTTTATACTTGCAAAATAAAAGGCTTCCCTGCCGATTTCTTGAATTCCTTCGGGAATATGTACATTTTCAAGATTACGGCATTTATAAAATGCTCTGTCGGGTATGTTTTTGATACTATTTGGTAATACAACTGAAGATAATCCATTACAACCGGAAAATGCATCTTTGCCGAAGCTTTTTAAAGATGCCGGTAAAATGATTTCTTTTAAATGAATGCAATCCTGAAATGCCTTTGCCCCAATACATTCCAAATTAGACGGAAATTGTACCGTCTGTATTTTGGGCTGTCTTGCAAAAGCTTCTTCTTCAATTGTAGTAACAGTTTCGGGGAAAGTCAGATGCTCCGAGAGATAACGTTTCGCATTTTTGCGCGAAATTACCCCTGGGGATGTGATCACGTGAATGGTCATGTGTAAAATTCTCCTTTTTCTATATCGTGTAGAAAGTGAAGCAGTAATAAGCAGGTCTTCTGACTTACGCAGTAACGTTTGCTTTTCCTTCTCACGATATACGCAATGGATCAAAAACAAACTGCACGCTCACAGCAGCACGACTGTTCAGGAGTTACACCTGGATTCCCTCTTAGCCCCGCCGAGAGGCCGTAAGGACTCCGGTAAGGAACTTATTATGACACTTATTTAGTTTTCTGATAAGGGCTATTATATTGAAAGTGCCTGAAAAAAGCAAGGTAAGAATTTAAAGAGAGATTATATAAGGTTGACAGTTGATGAAAAAAACAGATTATGTTATTCTTTTTATAAGCAAATTTTCTAAAATCATATCAGATATTCTATCATCTATATATGGGCTGGAATGGTTTGGGGGCCTATTTCTAAATTGAAAATTCTTGCTTGAATTCATAATTACAGCAGGGGTTTTCAAGTATGTGAACTCCTGAAGAAATTTAATAAGGAGGTCACAGATGGCAGAAGAGAAAAAAACCAAGGGAAAACTGCCTTGGCATCCGGCTTTTTATGCCGGGATTCAGATTGAATTTGAAAAAGAAACTGATAAATTAACTTTTGAAAATGAACATCAGCTTGGTACGGATCCTATGCGAATAGATATTTTGATCATTAAGAAACATTCGCAAGAGCAGATTCAGAAAAATATTGGAAGGATTTTTAGAGAATATAATATTGTAGAGTATAAAAGTCCGGAACAATATTTGAGTATTGATGCATTTTACAAGGTACTTGGATATGCATGTTTTTATAAGTCGGATGTACAGCATGTGGATACGATTAAGATTGATGGAATTACCATATCTTATGTAAGTAAGAGTTATCCAAGGAAATTGATACAGCATTTAAAGACTGTGAGAGGATATGATTTGGTGTCGAAAGGACAGGGAATCTGGTATATCGAAGGTGGGATGTTTCCCATGCAGTTGATTGTAACATCAAAGCTTTCTAAAGAAGATAACTTTTGGCTAAAGAATCTAACAAATGATTTGAAGAAAAAGGAAGAAGCAGAGGAAATATTTGAAAAATATAAAAAGAATAGCGCTAGCAACTTACATAAATCGGTAATGGATTTAGTTATGCGTGCTAATGAAACAGTTTTTGAGGAGGCAAGAGGAAATATGTGTGATGCATTACGTGAATTTTTTCAAAAAGAAATTGATGAGGCAGTAGCAGATGGAGTGGCAAATGGAGTTGCAAACGCAGTAGCAGATGCAGTAGCAGATGCAGTAGCAAATGCAGTAGCTGATGCAAAAGAAAAAGGATTGATAGAGTTAATTAATAAAAAACTTGCGAAAGGCAAATCTGTAGAACAAATTGCGGATGATCTCGAAGAATCCGTTGAGAAGATTCAGGAACTGATGAAAACTTTAGCTTAATTGATATTTATATATTGACAAAAATATCACAAAAGAGTTAAACTTACAACGTATGAGGAGTATTCCGATTACTTTTCCGTGTGATACGGAAATTACAATTTGATACACTGCATCGTGACTTTGTGTACTGATTTTACAGACACAATGATGAGGGAATCCGGTGAGAGCCCGGAACATTGCCAAAATGCTGTATGTGCAAGAGGATACCGCCCG
>CAZYUZ010000266.1:0-2697 GCA_964650775.1 uncultured Lachnoclostridium sp.
GTGCAGATTGCATTGATAATCACCAAAAACAATGGCAGCCCAAATACCGTAAACCATTTGCTGCTCCAGCCGTTCGGTGTTCCATCACTCCCAAAATGTGTTGCAATGGTATCTGGCAGCTGATTCCACAAAATCACTCCCACAAGAATCGGAAGCGCTGTAATGACGCTTGTAATCATCAAAGTTTTCTTAATTTCTTTTGTCATTCTGATCTCCTCCTCTCAGGTCCGAAAGCCAGAGCATGACTTCCTCAACGACCGATACATTCAGGTCATAATAGATAAAGTTTTTTTCTCTTGCTTCTGTTACCAGGTCCGCTTTTTTCAAAATATTCAGATGATAGGAAATGGTAGCACCAGTCATTTCAAAATGACTGCCGATTTCCCCTGCCGAAAGAGGTTTTTCCTTCAGCATCATTAATATATCTCTGCGCACCGGGTCAGACAACGCTTTAAAGGTTTCTGCAAAACCCATTTTATCACCTCGTGAATCTATTTAGAATATTTTCTAATTAGATATTTTTCTAAATAGTAGCATACACAATTATAGTTGTCAATAAAAAAGCCCATAAAGAAATCTTAAGACTTTCCTTACGGGCTATAATTCAATTTATTTTATACGATTTCAAATCTTTCTCTGTCATCCGGCACATATAAATTGCCATCATAATACTGTTTTCCTTCTGCAGTATAGCGTTCCTTACGGCAGTTAATGTTTTTATCCTCTGTATGATACAAAATCAGATTCTTAACCCCCAGCTCCTGTGCCAGTTCGCAGGCATCCTTCGCTGTACTGTGATGTTTTTCATATGGTTTAAAGGTTTCTCTTTCTTCATACAAGCAGAACGCTTCGTGAAGCATCCAGTCACAGCCTTCTACATATGCTCTCTCAGATTCCTGATATGGTTCATCACCACAACATACGAAACGTGTACCGCTTGGCATTGTCAGCGCAAAACCATACTGGCTAAGCTTTGTAGAATGAATATCAAAGAATGTTACATCACAGCCAAGAATTTCATGTTTATCTCCATCTGCAATGCAGATAAAATGAATACGGCTGTCAAAATTCTTGGTCACTTTTCCCGGAAGTGTCAACTTACAGATTGTTCGCAAGGTTTCTTCCAGTTCTTTATGGCAGTAAATTGTAAAATCACCTTCATATTTGCCCTGATTCATGCGCTGACTAATCATACGGATGACCCAAATAACTCCCAACAAATGATCTGTATGTCCATGAGTCACAAACATTTTATGAATATCTGTAAGTGCAATATTCTCTTCTTCTAAGATTCTTAAGATCTGATTTCCGCCGCCAGCATCCACAAGAAAGTGCTCTTTTCCTTCTGATAAAGCAAAACAGGTATTATAACATTTTGTAACTGCAGCATTTCCAGTTCCCAAAATTGTAAGTTCTAATTTTTTCATTCGTCATTTCCTCCGAAATATTTTTCGAACAATATTGTAACCTACCCTCTGTTATAAATACAACCGCAACCCCATAAAACTTTTTTATATTAAATATGAATATTCTTTATATTTCATCATTTGTTTCTTCTCATCTTAATTAAAAATAGCGGGAGAACCCTCCCGCTACTCTAATTAAAGGTTTGCTTTAATTTTTTCAATCATTTCATCGTATTCTGCATCTGTCAGATATTTTCTATCTGGATTCATTGCAAATACGCCGCCCCATTCAAATGGATCATCTTCATATTTTGGTACAAGATGGAAATGTAAATGACATCCTGTATCGCCATATGCGCCGTAATTTACTTTCTTTGGTCCAAATGCTTTATGAATTGCATTTGCAGCTCTGGTAACGTCTGCGAAATAACGATTTCTTTCTTCTTCGCTGATGTTTACGATTTCACTTACGTGATCTTTGTAAGCAACGATACATCTGCCTGGATGGCTCTGTTCTTTGAAAAGAATGAGCTGGCTTACGTCTAAGTCACAAATTTTGATTCCGAATTTTGCCAGAAGTTCTCCACCCTGACAGTATCCACAATTCTGCATAGTATTTTCCCCCTTAATAATCAGTCTGCTCTGACTGTTCGTGATAGTCCTATTATACCCTTTTACACAATTATCTGACAACAAGAATATTTTATTTTAGCCATTTTTAAAACACAAAAAAAGAGTCTTTGAGACCCCTCCAAAATGTTTTAGAACGACCACTTTCTGTTTCTTTACACTTCCAGTGGTCGTTCTAATGAACTTCAATATTCAATGGTTTTTCCTCTTCTTTTTTATAAAACTTCTATCATGTTGTTATCGGCCCATAAACTATCTCTACTTATAATTTATAAACTGTTTCTATAGATGTTTTACTTATTTCTTTTTGAATTTTTATTTTTTCAATTTTACGGATTTGGTTTTTTTGGAACATCTATGTTCAATTTTTTATTTTTATTCCCAACTCGTAAATCTTTATTTACTTAGAAAAATTTATATGTAGATTCTTTCTTTTTCATTCTTATAATTTAAAGTGTTCTTTTAAAACTTATAAAATAAATTTCTTTACACTTATTTTATCTTTAAATTATAGTGGTACTTTTCAATATGAGTCGCCAGCTTTCTACATCCCTTTTTCTTTTGCCATCTTTTTTTGGCTCTTATGCACATCTGCGATGAAAAGGTTTTTCTTGTCAGGAACTGCTTATGCGATACCACTCTCATATTGAGTTAAATTGTC
>CAZYUZ010000267.1:0-2674 GCA_964650775.1 uncultured Lachnoclostridium sp.
CCTGCTCACTGATCAGCTCATTTAACTGAATATTCGCCTGATTAACGATTGCTTCTGCTTTTGCCTGAGCATCTGCTAAAATTGCATCCTTGTTAGCAAGAATCTTCTGATAACGTTTAATCTCGTCTGGTGTTTTCATTCGAAGCTCTCTTAAGAGTTCTTCAATTTCCTCTTTGTTTACAACAATATTCTTCTTCGATAATGGAGAATAGTTACATCCATCTATGTATTCTTCAATTTCTTCAATAATCTGTTCGATTCTGCTTGTCATGTCTGATTAACCTTTCTGTTTGTTTTTATTTTCCCAGACTCTGTTATAAATTCTGTCTACAATGGCAGATGGTACGAAGCTGGTAATATCTCCGTTAAAATATGCCACTTCTTTCACTGTTGTAGAGCTAAGATAAGCATATTCTAAGCTTGTTGTCAAGAACATGGTGTCGGCTTCTGAATAAAGTTTACGGTTTGTCTGAGCCATCTGAAGTTCATAATCAAAGTCAGAAATCGCACGTAATCCACGAATAATGACATTTGCATTTTTCTTTCTGACAAACTCTACCGACAGCCCTGTAAATGCTTCTACTTTTACATTTTCATACTCTTTTGTCAGTTCCATCAGCATTTCCACACGTTCTTCAACAGTGAACATCGGGCTTTTTGTATTATTGTTTAACACACCAATGATCAATTCGTCCACTTTTTCAGCAGAACGTTTGATAATGTCTAAATGTCCTAAAGTAACTGGGTCAAAACTTCCCGGATAAATTGCTCTAATCATAGTATCTCCTTATGCAAGTTCTAAAAAAACATGCTGATTGGTCTTATATTTCTTCTGTTTCCTGATTTCATATCCCAAATCTTCCGCATAAGAAAAATCTGTGTGCAGATCGGCTTCGATAATGATAGTCGTGTACTCGTCCACTAAAGTAGTGCCTTTCAACGCTTCCAACACCTGCTGTTCCAACTGCTGATTATATGGTGGATCCATGAAAATGAAATCTGCCGGTTCCCCGCCATCCAAACGATAAATTGCAGTGACTGCATCCGTTGCATAAACCTCTGCTTCTTTTTCCAGCTTGGTCTTTACAAGGTTTTCTTTGATGCATGCAACTGCTTTTGGTGCTTTCTCAACAAAAACTGCTTTTCTGGCACCACGGCTGAGTGCTTCAATACCGATCCCGCCGCTTCCGCTGAAAAGATCGATAAACAAACAATCTGCCAGTTCATTTTGCAGCATATTAAACAGTGTTTCCTTAATACGGTCTGTTGTAGGTCTTGTATCTAATCCTTCCACTGACTTTAGTGGAATACTTCTTGCTTTTCCTGCGATTACTCTCATATAGTTATTATACTTTTCCCGTTATATTCTTGTCAAATAATGATTCTTTTTTCTGTAATTATTTTCTCAGGCTGTCTGTCAAATTCCTCAAATGGAACTTCTTCAAACATCTGAAATTCAAATGCAAAGGCAATTTTTTTCATATCCGGATGTTCTTCTAAATAGCGGTCATAAAATCCTCCGCCATAGCCAACACGATGTCTGGATACATCAAATGCCACACCAGGCAAGATCATCAAACCCTCTTCGCATACGATTTCCTGCAATTGCTCATATTTCGGCTCAGGAATCCCATAATAGCCTTCTTCAAGGTCATCATAGGAATGAATCACATAATATTTCATGATTTTTCCAAAAACCTTTGGTACCGCGACAGTTTTTCCATCTTTCCAGCACTGCTCAATGACCATTTTTGTCTCTACTTCATTTTTGCAGTCCATATAGGCAAACACACTCGCTGCTTCTTTATATTCAGAAAGGCTCAAAAACTTTTCGCAGATTGCATTGCTGTCTGCACGGATCTGCTCCGGTGTTGCTTCCCTTCTATGTTTTTTTACTTCTGTTCTAATTTCCTTTTTTGTTCTTGTTTCCATATTTTTCACCTAAGTTTGTGATAGAACCATCTGCCTCCTGAATATCAATATTATCCAGCTGACCACGCAGATTTCTGCGGAATGCTTCAATATACTGTTTACGAAGCAATGCCTGTTCACGAAGCTCTGCGTCTGTTAAACCTTCTGTCTTTGATTTTCTTGCTAATTCATTAATTCTTGCAATTGTTTTTTCATCCATGATGTGTTACTCCAAAATTCTTTCTTTTTCTGCCGTCGTTTAACTCATGGAATTCTCCAAAAATTCAAACACTTCTGTCAGATTCTGAAAAACCATTCCATCTAAAAGCTGCTGCTTCTCTTCCTCATAAAAATGAAGACTGTTCAGCTTTACAGAATCATAGACGGTCTCTTCCGGCATTTTATAGATCATGAGCAGATCCTGCTCGATTTTCCCAACATAGTATTCCTTTAAGATCATCTGCTCTTTTTCTGATGTCTGGACTGCTCTTTGCAGACTCTCAGGCTCAATGATTTCAACTTTGGGACGATTTATTTGATATACATGATAGCCGCCATAATACGCAAATGTTCCTGCAATGATCAGACCTATCAAAAATAATATTTTCTTTTTCATAAAAAACCTCCTTTTCGGGAATTTTTCCCAAAATCAGAGGTTTTTATACGATTTACAATATAAAGTGCAGCGTTTTAGCTATTTTAACAAGGACATGTCCTTTCGGAAAATCGCGAAGTTATATTTCTCGCAATACTCTCATTGCAA
>CAZYUZ010000268.1:0-2660 GCA_964650775.1 uncultured Lachnoclostridium sp.
TTTTTTCAAAAGCGAATGGATTTTATGATGAAGAATTCTATCTTAAAATATATGCACCTTCAAAAGAAGTGTATTATACATTAGATGGTTCCGAGCCAACGAAAAGTTCATTAAAATATGAAAATCCAATTCTGATTAAAGATGCATCAAATAATGAAAATAAGCATAGTATGCGTACTGACTTTAGCGCAGGGTTTATAGCAGAGGAGGATGAATATATAGTACCGGATTATTTGATTGATAAATGCACAATTATCAAAGTGGTATATTATAACGAAGATGGTACGAGAAGCGATATAGAAGAGAGAAATTATTTTGTTGATTTTGAAGAAAAAACAGGATATGAAAATGTGAATATCATATCGATTACAAGTGCTCCGGAGAACCTTTTCGGCGATGAAAAGGGGATTTATGTTTTAGGTGATACCTTTAAAAATTATCAAGAAGCTGGAATTAATGAGGAAGAAAGCTGCTATTTTTGGCCTGCAAATTATAGAAATCACGGTCGAACATGGGAAAGAGAAGCATATATGAATGTTTTCAACGAGTCTAAAGAGAATGTTTTGTCTCAGAAAGTCGGAATCAGAATTCAGGGTGGAATCAGCAGAGGTTATTATCCGAAAAGCTTAAATATTTATGCAAGAGATGAGTATGGGGATAATCGGATGCGGTATGATTTTTGGGGAACCGGTTACTACCCAAAACGCATGACTCTTTCCAGTGGTGGAAATGATAATCGAGGAAAAATGTTAGACAGGCTCGGGTCTGAATTGACAAGAGAATGTGATTTTACTACCATGAATTATGAACCATATGTACTCTTTTTGAATGGAGAATATTGGGGATTTTATTATCTTACTGAAAAATATGATGAACAGTATCTGGAACATTATTATGATGTAAACAGAGATAATGTTGTCGTTGTAAAAAAAGATTCTATTGAAGTAGGAGAAGAAGCGGATTTGGCATTGTACACGGAAATGTGTGAATTTATAGAAAATGCAGATATGACCATACAGGAGAATTATCAACATGCCTGCGAGCTTTTGGATATGCAGAGTTTTATTGATTATTTTGCTGCAGAAATCTATATGGCAAGACAGATAGACTGGCCAAATTCAAACTATGCCCTTTGGAGAGTTAGAGAAACTGGTGAAAAGGAATACGAGGATGGAAAATGGCGTTGGCTGTTGTTTGATTTGAATACATCAGCAATGAAGGAAAATTCTATTGAACATGATACACTTGCTCATGCAATAAAGAGAAGTGGATTGTTTAGAAATCTTTGGGAGAACTCAGAGTTTCAGGAGACGTTTTCAGAAAGAATTCTTGAGATGGCAGAAACAATCTTTCAAGAGGAATTGGTTGTCCAAAAGGTTTCTGAGTATGAAAAGCTGATGTTTGAACCAATGCAGAAGCATCATCAGAGATTTTTCGGTGAAGTATTTGAAGATAGATATCCAACGGCAAGTGGCATCAAGTCATTTGCTCAGCAAAGAGCCGAATATATTCCAATCATGCTTGAGGCAAATATACCGGATTAGCCATTTGCCATATGATTAAAAATATGTTACAATAAAAAATAACTATGCAAACTAACCTATGGAGGAAATTTTAATGAGAACTTACTTAGTAACAGGTGGTGCCGGATTTATCGGTTCCAACTACATTCACTACATGTTCCGCAAATATGACAACGAAATCCGTATTATCAATGTTGACTGCTTAACATACGCAGGAAATCTTGAAAATTTAAAGGATGTTGAAAATAGAGACAACTACACATTCGTAAAGGCAAACATCTGCGATAAAGCAGCAATCGAAAAAATCTTTGCTGAAAATGACATCGACCGTGTAGTACATTTTGCGGCGGAATCTCACGTAGACAGAAGTATCAAAAACCCGGAAGTATTCGTAGAAACGAACGTTCTTGGTACACTCGTTATGTTAAATGCAGCAAAAGCTGCCTGGGAATTACCAGATGGTACATTCAAAGAAGGTAAAAAATTCTTATATGTTTCAACAGATGAAGTATATGGTTCCTTAGAAGACGGTGACACATACTTCTATGAAACAACACCATTTGATCCACACAGCCCATATTCAGCAAGTAAAGCTTCAGGTGACATGCTGACCAAAGCATACTGGGATACATACAAATTCCCAATCAACATCACAAGCTGCAGCAACAACTATGGCCCATATCAGTTCCCTGAAAAACTCATTCCACTCATCATCAACAATGCATTGCAGGGCAAAAAACTTCCTGTATACGGCGATGGTAAGAATGTTCGTGATTGGTTATATGTAGATGATCACGCAAAAGCAATCGACATGGTTCAGGAACAGGGCGTTCTTGGTGAAAGATACAATGTTGGTGGACATAACGAAAAACAGAATATTGAAATCATCAACATTATCTTAGATACACTTCAGGAAATGCTTCCAGAAGGTGATCCAAGAAAAGAACTGGTAAGCAAAGATCTTATCACATACGTGGAAGACCGTAAAGGACATGACAGACGTTATGCCATCGCTCCTGACAAGATCAAAGCTGAAATCGGCTGGTATCCGGAAACAATGTTCAAAGAAGGTATTAAGAAAACAATCGCATGGTTCTTTGAAAATGAAGAATGGATGAAGAACGTAACAAGCGGTGA
>CAZYUZ010000269.1:0-2650 GCA_964650775.1 uncultured Lachnoclostridium sp.
GTCTGTCTGTCTGTCTGTCTGTCTGTCTGTCTGTCTGTCTGTCTGTCTGTCAAATCATAGTTTAATTGCATCCTTGATTCAACCCCTTTTGATATAATATCTCATTATATCATATGACTTCTTGATTGAACATCTTTTTTACAACAAATACTATAATTAATTCCCATTCCTGTTCCGAGCAAGAGCCAGAAAATCGGTGTTGTACATACACTTGACGCAAATGTCAGTCCACAGACCATATATCCTGTGACTCCAAGAAAAATCCCTGCACCGATTTTTTCTATCTCGGAATAATTTGTCTTTCCATAATATAGTTTCCAGGACTTTCTTAAATAAATCCCCACAAATATCAAAAAGCAAAGTAAGGATGGTATCCCAGTCTGTTCTGCCATATGCAGATAGAGACTGTGTGCATTGGTCAGAATCTGTGTGAAAAATGTATGTCCTAAATTCGAACGCACCACATAGTCATCTTGCGGAAACGCCAGTAGGAATGTATCCGGTCCTGTTCCAAATATTGGATGTTCCATAATTACCGGCAAGGTACGGCTCCAGATGTAGCCTCGTCCACTGATCAGTTCCTCAAATCCACCAAATATTTTAGGTGCTTCCTGCAACTCATCCAGTTTACCGTTAATAGAAACATATTCGTAAATTCCGTTTCCTTCACCTTTTGTAAATCGAAACGGAATCTCGTTATATCGGAACATGATATAGGAAATCCCCTCCTTATCATATACCTTGAAATGAAGTCCCTGTAATGTTTCCTCCAAAGGATCCATTTCACCACTGGCTTCATTCCACACCAGATTCACATGATTTCCGTCTTCGTGAATAATTTCATAAGTCACACCGCCTTCTTCCAGTGGAATGTCTCTCATCAAAATGCTTTCTCCCTGATAGGTCAGACGTACATATTCCTGATCACACACCACATTTTGAAGTTTTTCTTCATATGAAAATGCAGTTATTTGCTTTTCATACCCAAGAAACACTATCAGATCCAAAGCTGCAATCACAGCTGCTGCTTTCATCCATTTTTTCCACTTTACAGTCAATGAGTTTCCAAACAAAACAATCCCTATGACAAGAAGAAATACTGCACTCAAAAGAGCGGTCTTCGACATTGTGCCAAGCAGACACACTCCAGCCAATGCCGCAAGAATTTTGGCATAATGATTTTTGTGTACAAGCAAGCATGGCAAGATCATCAAAAGATAGATTCCCGCATAATTCGGATTATAAGAAGCCAAATACACTGGTTCCCAATTTCCCTGAGAAAAATTAAAACGCAGGCTTTCTCGAAGTTCCCTGTAATTTTCCGGAACAAGCAGCATCTTTCCAGGTCCACTCTCCCAAAAATCATTTTGGAAAAGCTGGGTAATTCCGAGCAGGCATGAAAACAATACTCCGATAAAAAGCACATTCATAATATACTGAGGATTTCCGCCTTTCGCGATTCGCTGATAGGCGTAAGCTCCAATGACCAGATAGCCTGTCAGCACCCATACTGACTCATACTGTTCAATCCCGCCTAAAAAACTCTGCTGCGGAGCAATGGATGTAAAAGCTGAAATGAGCTGAAACATTCCCAAAAGCAAAATCCAAATCCATTCTTTTCCAAATTTTTCATTCTTTTTTTTAATGACACCTACGATCAACACCACTGTCATTAAAAGGGCAGTAAGATGCACACATTTGCTTTTCCCATACAGAAAAAAGTCTGTCCAAACGGTCTGGTTCGGAAACCAAGGGAAGCTCTCCATTCCTGTGTATTGTGCATGAAAATAAATAATAAGCGGAAGCCCCGCTGCAATGATATACAGCGGGACTTCCCATTTTTGTTTTTTGATAAAGTCCTTCAAAATGTTCATCCAATCTTATTTTGCAAGTTTTCCTACTTAGTTATTTAATGTAATCTTAAGACTTACATCATAAGTTACCGGTTTTCCTTTCTTGGTTCCAGTTCCTTCTAACGTAACAGTGGCTTTTGCATTGTATGTCTTCTTCACACCACGAGCTTTAACTTTATCAACGTAGAATTTGAAAATCTTTTCTCCGTCTTCTCCAGTTTCTTCAATCCAGTTAAGACCACTCTTCTCCAGTCCTGTCAACTTAACATCTTTAATCACAGCACCTGACTTTGTTTCTTTAAATTCAATTTCTTTTCCGTATTCTTCTCCGATTACAGAGTTAAATAACGTAATTCCCTTTGTACTTGCAGAAATTGCGGCTGACTGAACTGTATTGAATGTCACAGTCGTCGATACATACATTGTAGCTCCACCCATCAACTGAATCTGATAAGTTGCCTTCACTTTATTCTTGGCAATTGGAAGTTCCGTATCTGCATCCTTCTTGCTGATTGTAAAAATGCCTTCATTGTCCTGAATTGTTTTTATATTTTCGTTAATCTTGTAGTTTGCATTGTCCAATTCTACACCAACAACCTTTGCTCCCAGCGGCATGTTATTGAAGGTTGGCATAATTTTCACACTGCTATTCGGAACAACTACATTCAGGCTTCCTTTTACAGAACCCTTCATGGTCACTGTCGTTTGTTTTTTATGTAGCGTAACAGTGAAATTTGTTATCTTTAAAGCTGCTTACAGTTAGTGATTGAAAGCAAAAAAAGTTAATTTTACATTAA
>CAZYUZ010000270.1:0-2646 GCA_964650775.1 uncultured Lachnoclostridium sp.
ACACAGGCCGTATGGCTACATGGGAAGTACCTATCAACATGATGATGATCGAAGCGGGTGTTGAATACGGTATCAAATGGTGTGAAGGCGAAATCACAGAACGTTGTGACGAAGAAGCTTTATTAGCTGAAATGAAACTCATTGCTGGTGAGGATACAACAGTTTCTCACTACTCTGATGAAGCTACAGGCGAACTTGACAACTTCTTCATGATTCTTTGCCCATTCTACACATTCTAGGATTTGGCAAAAGCTGATTTGAGAATTAATTAGTTTATGATAGTGAGTGCGTTCATCGACAATGGACCGATGAACGCATTCCTGTGTTTATTTTAATTTGTTGTTATGTCTGCCATGTATTTGCATAGAAAGACACACTGTAATAGCACTGTAAGCGCTGAACAGTTTGCACGCAGCAGTGTAGTATTAGATGTCGCGTAAAGCGTTCAACGCTTACAAAAGGGGTAAGAACATGGAAACAAAGTATTTATTAAAGATGGACAACATCGCAAAAGAGTATTTTGGAAACAAGGTACTGAAAGGTGTTCAGCTCCATGTTGCGCCAGGTGAAATCCACGCGCTCATGGGTGAAAATGGTGCAGGTAAATCTACATTAATGAATATCCTGTTTGGTATGCCGGTAATTCATAACACAGGTGGTTTTGAAGGAACAGTTGAATTCGACGGACAGCCTGTAAATATCGATAGCCCACAGAAAGCTATGGAGCTTGGTATCGGTATGGTTCATCAGGAATTCATGTTGATTCCAGGTTTTACAGTTACAGAAAACGTAAAGCTTGGTCGTGAAATTACAACACCAACAATTGCCAGTGGAGTATTTGGCAAATCATTAGAAAAATTAGACAAGCCTGCAATGGCAGCAGATGCACGTAAAGCACTTGACACAATCGGACTGAATATTCCGGAAACAGATCATGTGGGTGGCATGCCGGTAGGTTATATGCAGTTTATCGAAATCGCACGTGAAATCGATAAGACAGGCATGAAGCTGTTAATCTTTGACGAACCAACAGCTGTATTAACAGAAAGTGAAGCACAGAAGCTTCTTGAAACAATGCAGGTACTGACATCCAAAGGTATCTCCATTATTTTCATCACACATCGTATTGATGAAGTAATTCAGGTTGCGAACAGTATGACAGTTCTTCGTGACGGTACTTTCGTAAAACATTTATCAACAAAAGGTACTACAGCAGCGGAGATCGCTGAATTAATGGTAGGACGTAAAGTAGAAAAATTAGTAGATGATGCAGGTGAAGATACTCGTACAATCAGCGATAATGATATCTTACTGCGTCTGAA
Source organism: uncultured Lachnoclostridium sp. (assembly GCA_964650775.1). Classification (GTDB taxonomy): domain Bacteria; phylum Bacillota; class Clostridia; order Lachnospirales; family Lachnospiraceae; genus HGM12587. The sequence goes on from CAZYUZ010000270.1 coordinate 1,323, forward strand.
AGACTTTCATGTAGATATGCCGGGTGAAAAAGTTTGTGGTGTTGATCTTGAATTACGCCGCGGCGAAATTCTCGGTATTGGTGGTCTTGCCGGACAGGGTAAAGTTGGTATTCCAAATGGTATCCTTGGTCTTTACAAGAGCACAGGAACAGTAGAATTTGATGGTGAAGTGATTGACACAAGCAAACTTGGCGAAGCTTTAAAGAGACACATTGCGTTCGTTTCTGAAGACCGTCGTGGTGTAGGTCTTCTTCTTGAAGATTCTATTGAAAATAATATTTCTTTCACAGCAATGCAGATTGACGGTAAGTTCTTAAAGAGCTACGGTCCTCTGAAATTGTTTGATAAGAAAATGGCACATGAGCATGCACTTGAAATGATTAAACAGCTGGATATTCGTTGTACAGGTCCTGAACAGTATGCCGGAAGATTATCCGGTGGTAACCAGCAGAAAGTTTGTCTTGCTCGTGCAATCACAATGGGACCAAAACTTCTCATCGTATCTGAACCTACTCGTGGTATCGATATCGGTGCGAAGAAACTCGTTCTTGAATTATTAGCAAAAATGAACCGCGAAGAAGGAATGACGATTATCATGGTAAGTTCTGAATTAAACGAACTTCGCAGTTTATGTGACAGAATTGCAATTGTATCTGACGGACAGTTAACAGGAATCTTTGCTCCTGAAGCATCTGATGCAGAATATGGTATGGCAATGTCTGGCGTGAAAGGAGGAAACAAGTAATGACTAAAGAAAAATTTAAAAAGACACTTGACGTCATCGGGATTCCTCGTCTGATCGTATTTTGTTTCTTATTGGCAATTGTTATCGTTGCATACTTAAATGGTATTGATGTTAGAGCATACCTTTCTTCTACAATGAAGTACTGGGGTATGTGGGTTATTCTTGTTCTTGCCATGGTACCAACAATCAAATGCGGCATCGGTCCAAACTATGGTGTCAGCTTAGGTATCGTATGTGGTTTACTTGGACCACTGCTTGCAATCCAGTTTAACATTACACCAGCAGTCAACGCTGTACTTCCGGGATTTGGTCCTTGGGCAGCAATGCTTTTTGCAATTGCAATTTCAGCAGTGATTGCATGGTTTGTAGGAATTGCATATGGTAAGCTTTTAAACCTTGTAAAAGGTTCCGAAATGACTGTAACAACCTATATTGGTTATTCAGTTATTTATTTAATGTGTATCGTATGGTTCCGTGCACCATTCTCCAGTGGTGAAATTACATGGCCATTGGGTGGTGTAGGTGTTCGTAACTCTGTTGCGATGGAAACAAGCTTTGGTTTCCTCTTAAATGAAGCAG
>CAZYUZ010000271.1:0-2640 GCA_964650775.1 uncultured Lachnoclostridium sp.
TGCAAAAAGGAGTTTTTTATGAGCAAGACATATGGCTACATTCGTGTAAGCACAAAAGAACAAAATGAAGACCGGCAGGTGATTGCGATGGAACAATTGCAGATTCCAAAGAAGAATATTTATATTGATAAACAATCTGGAAAAGACTTTAACCGACCGCAGTATATAAAGATGTTACGGAAAATGAAAAAAGGAGATCTTTTGTATATCAAAAGTATCGATCGATTAGGAAGAAATTACAGTGAAATATTAGAACAATGGGCAGTCATTACGAAGGAAAAGAAGGTAAATATCGTAGTCATTGACATGCCGCTGTTAGATACGAGAGATAAAGGACAGGATTTGATCGGTGTTTTTGTCTCGGACCTTGTACTGCAGATTTTATCCTATGTTGCAGAGACAGAACGAGATTTTATAAAAAAGCGTCAGGCAGAAGGAATTGCGGCGGCAAAAGCGAGAGGAGTGAAATTCGGGGCAAAGAAAAAGAAATTGCCGGATAATTTTGAACAAATTAGATTGTTGTGGGAAAAAGGAGAGATTACAACAAGAGAAGCGGGAAAAATACTTGATATTTCGTATTCGACCTTCTATAGAAGGTGCATGGAGTGCAAAATTAATTAAATTGTGAAAATATTTCGATTCAGAAGGTAGACTTTCTGAAACTTCTAAAATCCTTTTTTAATTTCGTTCAATTTACATAATTTTCTGCAAAAGGGCGCAACAAAACAGACTGTTTCATACTAAAAAATAGTCTAGCACACCTGTTTCAGAAAGTCTACTTTGTGAAACAGGTGATTGATTGACATGAAAACAAGATTAAAGCAACTTCGTAAGGAACAGAAAATATCTCAAATGGAGCTAGAAAGTAGAACTGGTATTGAACAGGCATTGATTTCTAAATTTGAGAATGGTAAGAGAGTACCGCTTGTCCACCAATTGGTGATTTTGGCGGACTATTACGGTGTGAGTATTGATTATATTCTGGAACGTACGGAAAGGCGCGAAATTGCTCAGGACTATTCAGAAGTGGAATAGGAACATACTAAGTGCATTAGCATGTTTATATAGATGAGAAAAAGAAAAGGAGAATGAGGATGAGAAAAATGATGAAGAAGCTTCTCGTGTTTTCGTTGGTTCTGACAATGGTAACATCTAATTGTATGACATCATTTGCAGCAGAAGATACAGACGGAAATGCAGATGAAGTTGTTTGCACAGGCTTAGAAGATTGTGCAGCAGAAGAACATGAAGAAGGCTGTCTTTCCCTTGAAGAGGATGACGAGCCAGATGTTGTAACATGCACAAAAGAAGCAGACTGTGCAGCAGAAGGACACGAAGAAGGTTGTCTTTCACTTGAAGATGAAGAAGCGGAAGATATTCTCTGTTCAGTAGAAGGCTGTGAGCTAGTAGAAGGACATCCAGATGAACATACAGGTCAGACAATTTATGTGGATACACCAGAAATTGATACAGAAGCAGAACTGCGTGCGGCATTGGAAGCAGGTGGAGAAGTTGTACTTGGTGGAGATATTGAAGTAAACTCTACATTTACCGTTCCAGCGGATATTAAGGCAACACTTAATCTTGGTGAATATACAATTACAGGCGTACCAACAGAAGCAGCTGCATATGCTGTTATCGAAAATAAAGGGAATCTGACAATTAATGGAACGACAGGAGCGATTGTGTGTGATCACGCCGCTGAATACTATACAGGCGGAGCAGTGAATACAATTCTTAATGTAGGTACATTAATTGTAAACGGTGGTACAATCGAAAACAAATCAACAGCAAGCAATCAGATTGGTTATGCAATTGATAACAATTCTACAGGTAGAAATGTTTCTGTTACAATTAAGGGAGGAGAAGTAAAAGCTTCAGGTTCTTCTTATTACGATGGAATCCGTCAGTTCTGTAACAGTGAAACTTTAACAAATAGCGTTGTAATTGAAGGTGGTTCCGTATCATCTGTTTGGTTACAGAATCCAAGTGATGGTGGTGGTCTAAGAAATACAAAAGATGTAAAAGGTTCTGTTTCTATATCAGCAGGTACAGTTAATGCGTTATATCTTGAGCCAGGTGCTAATTTTACAGCATCAATCAGTGGCGGTAATGTGGGTTCTGTAGATTGCTTTGAAACATCAGAAGGAAGAAATCTCACAGGATTTATTACAGGTGGATACTTTGTAGAAAAACCAGCAAGTGAACTTCTTCCGGAAACCAAAGTGGCAGTTCTTCAGACTAATATTAAAGATGGCGTAACATATCTTTATACAATTGGAGATAAAGAAGACGATACACCTGCACAGGCTGTATCGCCAACAGCACCAGAAGTGACTACAGCACCAAGTGTAGATATAAGTCCGGACACAGTAGCAGGTGATTTCATAAAAGACAAAGCAAAGACAGATTTTGACGCAGAATTACCAGAAGCATCAAAAACTGTTCAGAGTATGACAAAAGAGGAAAATGAATCAGCAGTAGAAGAACTGAATGCTATTTTGGAAAGTAATGGTCAGGAAAGAAAAGAAGTAGAAGATGTTACAATTCATGTCCGTCCATATCTGGATGTACAGGTCACAGATGCTAAAGAAATTACATCAGAAAATCCAACTCCTACATTAACTTTTGACATTGAAA
>CAZYUZ010000272.1:0-2638 GCA_964650775.1 uncultured Lachnoclostridium sp.
GTCAATCTGAATTCTGTCACCTTGCTCTACAAACAATGGAACATATACTGTTGCACCTGTTTCTACTACTGCTGGCTTAGAAGCACCTGTTGCTGTATCACCCTTGAAACCTGGTTCTGTTTCTGTAATTTCAAGTTCTACGAACATAGGTGGTTCAACTGCGAATACTTTGCCGTTGTGTGAACATACTTTTACCATATCGTTTTCTTTAACGAATTTTAAAGAATCGCCGATATCATCGCTGTTTAATGCAATCTGATCGTATGTTTCAGTGTTCATGAAGTGCCATAAATCACCATCAGAGTACAGATACTGCATTTCCTCGCGGTCGATACGAGCTGCTGGGAATTTTTCTGTAGGTCTGAAAGTTTTTTCAATAACACCACCACTGATGATGTTTTTAAGTTTTGTTCTAACGAAAGCAGCACCTTTACCTGGTTTTACGTGCTGGAATTCTAAAATCTGAACAACATTACCTTCAATTTCTAATGTAATGCCGTTTCTGAAATCACCTGCTGAAATCATGTTTATGTTTCCTCCTTAAAGATCACTGTGTGAGGTTTTTTCAACAATTTTCCTCATACCTTATACTATTTTATAATAATACAAAAGACATTTCAACTATTTTTGAAATTTTTCGATTAGTTTTTACCGCAGCACTGTTTGTATTTACGTCCGCTTCCGCATGGACATGGATCGTTACGACCAACTTTTTTATCTTTAATGATTGTACCGGATTTTTTCTGTTCTAAGAAAAGTGCTTTTCTTGTAGCTTCATCAAAGATTGCTTCCCACTGTGGTAATTCATATAACCATTCAGCTTTTGCAGCAACCATGTTTTTGTAAAGTTTTTCTTTGTCGAATTTTAAAGAAACAACTGTATCTTCTTCCATTTCCTCTACTGGGTTTGCTTCCACTAAAGAATCGTTGATTCCATCTAAGAAACCAGCCATTTCTAATGTAGAAAGACCGTATTTTTCAGCTAATTCTTTTACAGAACCTTTTACTTCTTCGTCCGGGTTTGTAAGAAGCTGTTCATAAACACCTTTTTCAAGGTCAAAGTAACGTGTCCAGAATCTCTGAATATCGCCTTTGTTTGCTTTTTCATCGTATGCGACTGCATACCATTCTTTTAATAATGCCATGATTAATCTCTCCTATAATTCTTTATGATGTTTTCATGATTGGCTAAACGAGCATCTCTTCTAACTCCTGCTTTGCCTGTTCATAAGATTTAAAATGAATTGCATTTAAACCAAATGCTTTTGCACCTTCAATGTTGGCAGCATTGTCATCCAGGAACACTGCACATTTCGGGTCAATATCGTATCTGTCGCAAAGCAACTGGTAAATTTCTCTTGCCGGTTTGATGATACCTTCACGATAAGACATGATTGCTCCATCCACATATTTCATAAAACGAAGATGAGTGTCCTTATTTGCCTCATAAACCGGTTCAGACCAGTTTGACAAAATATAGACTTTGTAACCTCTTTCTTTTAATTCACGAATCCATGGAATCGAATAGTCATATAATGTGACAAATTCATCATTATGCTCGTAAATCTTTGCAATATCATCCTTGTACTGTGGTGCTTTTTCTGCATATTTGTCTACGATTTCTTCAATGGTCATTCCACCCTTGTCGAACTCATTCCACCATGGATTATGCACCGTTGCATCTGCGATAATGTCGAACTTTTCTCCCGTAAATCCCAAATCCGCAAACAGTTCTCTCCAACGAAAATATACAAGCACCATACCGATATCAAAAACAACTGTATTAATCATTTTCTCACCCTCAAGATCATACATTTACTACTTTGCATCAAGCTTCACTATAGCATGATTGTCATGTAAAGTCAAACAATGACAGCTGATTTGACTCCGGTAATCCTTCAATAATTCCCAATTCTTCCATCAAATCGACAATGGTCTTGCTCAGCTTCGCTCTTGTCCGCAGATCGTCCTTAGAAAGAAATGTACCGTCTTTGGCAGCTTCCACCACCTGATCAGCCGCTTTATCCCCCAAACCGTCGATACTTGCGAAGGAAGGCATGAGTTTTCCATCAATGATCTGGAACTCTTTTGCTCTCGCCTTATAAAGATCAATTTTCATAAACTCAAAGCCACGGGCATACATTTCCTGAACAATCTTCATGTCACGAATCTGATCCTGCTCTTTTTTCGTCAGGGTATCCGCGCGCTTCTTATAATCATTTAAGTAATATTCCAGTTTATCGCGTCCCTGACACATAATCTCGTAGGAGAATGCCGAAGCACGAATGCTGAAAAACGCCGCATAATATGCCAGCGGATGATATACCTTACAATAAGCAATTCGATACGCCATCATAACGTATGCCGCCGCATGAGCCTTCGGGAACATGTACTTAATCGTCTTGCAGGACCAAATATACCAGTCGGGTACATCATGAGCCAGCATTTCTTCTTCCCATTCCGGCTTCACACCTTTTCCTTTACGCACGCTTTCCATGATGGTAAAGGACAATTCACTGTCAAGACCCATACGAATGAGATAAGTCATAATATCGTCTCGCGTACAGATGGCGGTGGAAATGGTCGCCTTGCCTTCCTGAATCAGCTTCTGGGCATTGCCAAGCCATACGTCTGTACC
>CAZYUZ010000273.1:0-2611 GCA_964650775.1 uncultured Lachnoclostridium sp.
AAAACGAAAAGAAACTCAGTTCCGCCTTGTTACAAAAAAGAGAATGACATAAGTCATTCCCTTTTTAATGTTTCATAATTATATTTATCTGCTTCTGAAATATGCTCTGTACGGATTTCTCCTTCCTGGGAGCTTAACAGCAAATAACTTCGTTCCAGATAGTATTCCAAACCGCTGACCCATTCTTTAAAAAGCTTGTCATCATACTCCAGGCCGCCCCATCCAAAAATCGTGCCTGCTCTCTGCATGAGCATTCCTGCAGGACCAATTTCATAAACCTGATAGCCATACCCACCGTAAGTATCTCTATCTTCAATATAAACAGTCAGAATATAAGTTTTTCCAGTATCTTCTACCAGATAAATATTGTTCCATCCGGCTCTTGCATGATGTGCACTTTCCGAACCCAACACTTCTCCTTTTGCATTTTTAAATAGGACAATTCCGCTGTCTCCATCACCGATATTCCCAGTATAAATCTCAATAACTTCTTCACCTTCTTCAAACTCAGAAAGTTCTATTGTAATCGTATCTATCAATGTATAATAGGTTTCCAGTGCATCCACACCTTCTTCTTCCTTAATCATCTCTGTAATAAACGGATACCATGTATCAGAAGTTCCTGCCTGGTAACTGATTCCATACTTTCCAAGAGGATTGACCATTTCAGCCTTCGTAATCAGACCATTTTGAAAGGTCAAATTACAGGAAGCATTTCCTCCGTCTTCATCCCACATCACACAATCTACGAATTCATCAAAAGAAACCTCTTTATAGCGCACACTTGTCATCTCTTCATTAATAAAGAAATCACAATTTTCAGCAAAATAAAGCTCCGTCTGTTCTGTTTCAAATTCTGTTGGAAATTCTGCTGCATATCGGTCGATACATCTTGCACTCTTCGCAATGCTGCGTACAGAAACATTGTAGACTCCATCTGCCGGTTCTGAAGGATTCAGGGAATCCTGCGCTGTCAAAGATACACCCTCATAGGAATTTTTCTTTGAAATCACGCGACAATAAATTCCTGAACCGTAGTTTTCCAAAAAAGTCTCTGCCTGCTTTTTGGAAACTTCTATCCATACCTGCATTTTATCTTTATCAATATCAAGAACCTCTGTCACAGCTATAACCTCTGCTTCCTTCATATTTGCAGTATGAAGATAAATTTCCACGGTATCGCCAATCCCCGCTTCTGAAGCAATTCCCTTTGGAATCGCAAAAGAATATGTATTTTCATCCAGCTTTTCCAACGCAAAGCCTTTTCCTTTTACCTCAATGCTTTTTGCACCTTTAGCTACTGTCTCCGGAGCATACACAATTTCTACCAAATCGCCTTCTTCTAATCCGGTAAATTCCATCCCCTCATAAGGAATCCGATTCTCTATGTTTGGAAGAAATGATTCTTCTCTTCCCGGAATATTGACTCTTAAACGAATTTGTGGAACAACAATTTCTGTATCTTGCGAAGGCTCTTGATATGTGATAATACCATAAACACTGTAAGGCTCTTTCTGTGGTTCCTCTTTTGCCGGATTGGCAAGCAAGATTACTGCAAGAATCACACAGACCGCTGCTGTTACCACGCCAATTACTCTTGCCGGCTTTTGATACTTTAAAATATGTTTGATTCGACTGCCCGTATCGCTTTCCCCAAATGCTAATGGAATTCCTTTCACAATCTTATTACCACATGCCATATTCAACAGCGATGCAGAATATTCTTTTTTTACAGAACCACCCATTTTTTGAATCACAGATTCATCACATGAAATTTCCATATCCCTTCCACTGATGGAAAAAGCGATCCACACAAGAGGATTGAACCAGTGAACACAGAGTGCCAAGTATGCCAGCATTCGATAAATATGATCTCCTCTTTTGATATGTATCTCCTCATGAAGCAATACATAATTTATTTCCGCAGTTTCTATATTTTCCGGAAGATAAATACGTGGTCTGAAAATGCCATATACAAAAGGAGAATGTGATTTCGCAATACGATAAATATTCTCTCTCTCCCATACTGCTGCCTTCAGCTGTTTTTTCAGTTTCCACAGGGAAATTGCACTGTAAGTAATCATTCCCAGCATTCCAAGTATCCAGATTCGTACCGCTGCATACAACCAGATTTGCAGTGGATTTACAGACCCTTGTGCATTTCCTGATGGCAATGAACGATTGACCACATTTTCCGCAGCATCTACCGGCATATGCACTTCCGGCTCCATCTGATAACCAATATCCTGTGGTATATATTCCATCCGCCCTTCCACAGGTGTTTCATTCTGCAAAACTCCAAGCAATGACACCTCAGATTCAAATGAAAACGGACAAAGCAATCTAAATAAAACAATTCCCCATAATGCATAGGTATAAATTCTTGGTGCTCTCTTTAATAGACATCTAACCAGCAAAATGACAATGATCATCACACTTGCTGTAAGATTCATATTTATTATTTCAATCAATGTATTCTGCAACAGCTGTTCCATATGCTAGTCCTCCTCACAGGTTTCGATAAGTTTTCTTAATTCCTCCACTTCACGGCTGCTCAGTTTTTTCCTTCTTGAAAAGGCCGCAAGAAACTTTGGTAAAGAACCATCAAAAT
>CAZYUZ010000274.1:0-2591 GCA_964650775.1 uncultured Lachnoclostridium sp.
TTGTGAGAGTGCTTGTAGTTCGATACAGTATTGCTGCATTACTGGCAGTGGGATGTTATACATTGTTACCATTCTCATTGGAAGTACGTCAGGCATTGGTAATTCTGTCTTTCAGCCCAATTGCGTCAGCTGCACCGGCATTTACCGGTGATTTGAAGGGTGATGTAGGGTTATCCAGTGCAATCAACTCCATTTCTATTGTATGCAGTATCGTTATCATTGTGGCAATTTTAGTATTTATGCTTTAAAAAGCTGAAATGATTAACTTGGAAGGAGATTAGATTATGCAGGAAACAAGACCATTTATTCCATGGGAACTTGCAGATGAATTTATGACAGAGGTATTTGTAAAGTATGGTGTACCACGCGAAGATGCAAAACTCTGCTCAGACGTATTATTGGAAAGTGACAGACGAGGAATTGAAAGCCATGGCTGTAACCGTTTCAAACCAATTTATCTTGATCGTATCAAAGCAGGTATCTTAAATCCTGTAACAAAAATTGACGTTTTAAAAGAAACAGCTACAACAGCAGTTCTTGACGCAAACGACGGTATGGGTATGGTTGCCAGCAAGATGGCGATGGATATGTGTATCGAAAAAGCACGTAAATATGGTATGGGTATGGTTGCAGTACGAAACTCTTCTCATTATGGTATTGCAGGATACTGGTCAACAATGGCTTCTAAAGAAAACATGATCGGTATCACAGGTACAAATGCAAGACCTTCTATCGCTCCAACATTTGGTGTAGAAGGTATGATGGGTACAAACCCTCTGACATTTGCAATGCCGACAGATGAAGAATTCCCATTCTCATTTGACTGTGCAACATCCATCATTCAGAATGGTAAGATTGAATATTATGCACGTATTGATCATGATATTCCAGAAGGACAGGTTGTAAATGAAGATGGTTCTTCTGCAACAAACAGTGCACAGGCGTTAAAAGACATCCGTGCAGGAAAAGCTGCTTTAGCACCACTTGGCGGTATTGGCGAATTAATGGGCGGATATAAAGGATACGGATTTACAACAGTTGTAGAACTTCTCTCAGCAGCATTACAGTCAGGTATGTACTTAAAAGACCTTGATGGAAAAGATGCAGAAGGAAACCTTCGTCCATATCATCTTGGACACTTCTTTATCGCAATCGATACAGAAGCATTCATGGGTGCAGAAGCATTCAAGAAAACAGCTGGTGATATCTTAAGAGAGCTTCGTGCGTCCAAAAAAGCACCAGGTCAGGATCGTATTTACACAGCTGGTGAAAAAGAACATGATGTATGGTTATTCCGTAAGGACAAAGGTGTTCCTGTGACAGAAGCTGTACAGAAAGAATTTATCCAGATTCGTGATGAACTGGGCTTAACACAGTTTAAATTCCCATTTGAAAAATAATACGGAGGGATTGTTATGGATTACGCAAAAGAGTCATTAAGACTGCATGGAGAATGGAAAGGAAAAATTGAAGTAGTTTCAACTGTTCCTGTAAATACAAAAGAAGACCTCTCTTTGGCATACACACCAGGTGTTGCAGCTCCTTGTCTGGAAATCCAAAAGGATGTTGAGAAATCTTATGAACTTACAAGAAGATGGAATACATGTCTGGTCGTAACAGATGGTTCGGCGGTACTTGGTCTTGGAAACATTGGACCGGAAGCGGGGATGCCTGTTATGGAAGGAAAATGTGTGCTCTTTAAAGCATTTGGTGATGTTGATGCATTCCCACTTTGTGTAAAGAGTCAGGAAGTTGATGAGATTGTTAATGTTGTATATCAGATTTCAGGATCTTGCGGCGGTGTGAATTTGGAAGATATTTCTGCTCCAAGATGTTTTGAAATCGAACAGAAATTAAAGGAAAAATGTGATATTCCAATTTTCCATGATGATCAGCATGGAACAGCGGTTGTTTCTTTATCAGGTCTGATCAATGCTTTGAAGCTTACTAATCGAAAAAAAGAGGAAGTTAAAATTGTTGTAAACGGTGCCGGTGCGGCTGCCATTGCCATCACCAAACTTCTCCTGTCTTATGGATTTAAATGTATCGTATTATGTGATCGCACCGGCATTGTTTATGAAGGACGTGAAGCTGGTATGAATCCAGTAAAAGAAGAAATGGCGAAGGTCACAAACCGTGAAAAAATACAGGGTCAGTTAAAAGATGCTGTCGTTGGAGCTGATATATTTATCGGTGTAAGTGCTCCAGGTGTCTTAACAAAAGAAATGATTGAGACAATGGCAAAAGATCCAATCGTCTTTGCGTGTGCAAATCCAACACCTGAAATTATGCCAGAAGAAGCGCTGGCAGGAGGTGCAAAAGTAGTTGCAACGGGACGAAGTGACTTTCCGAATCAGATCAACAACGTATTGGCATTTCCAGGAATTTTCCGTGGCGCATTCGATGTAAGAGCATCTGATATCAATGATGAAATGAAGGTTGCAGCTGCAGAAGCAATTGCGAATATCATTTCAGAAGAAGAATTAAGCTCAGAATACATTATCCCAGCAGCATTTGATGAACGTGTTGGTAAAGAAGTTGCCAAAGCGGTTGCAGAAGCTGCAAGAAAAACAGGAGTAGCAAGAATTTAA
>CAZYUZ010000275.1:0-2588 GCA_964650775.1 uncultured Lachnoclostridium sp.
CATAGAAATTTCCGGATAATTCGCAGCCTGCCGCCTTCACATGACCGCCGCCACCAAAATATCCTGCCACTTTACTGACATCCACTTTTCCATTGGAACGCATACTTACTTTATAACGATGTGTTTCCAACTCATATATGAAAATTGCAACTTCTACACCTCTTGTATAACGAAGCTGGCTTACAATCCCGTCCAGAGCCTTTGGTGTTACCCCGTAAAACTCCATGTCTTTCTGACTGACTGCACCTACAATCACTTTTCCATCCATTAGCAGAATACTTTCCATCAGAGTTCTTCCAAGAATCTGATTCTGAACATAAGATTTCTGATAAAAAGTCTCATCAATAATTCTGCTGGCGTCAATGCCGGTTTCCAAAAGATCTGCTACCGCACGAAAAGTCTTTGGTGATGCATTGGAATACTGAAAAACACCTGTATCATGAGCCATTCCAAGATAAATGCATTCTGCAATCTCTTTTGTCAGATCATCTTTACCTATCAGCTCGTACATAATTTCAGCAGTTGCACTTGCATCAGGCAGGATCAGATGTTCCTCCGCAAAGCCCTGATTGCTGATATGATGATCGATTCCAACAGTTTTCTTTGCTGTGTCAAAATATTTCACATATTCTCCATGACGTGCTTTGTCTGCACTATCTAAAGAAAAGCAAATATCATACACTTTATCTTCACTGTAGTCCTGACAGATCTTATCCGCATTTTTCAGCATCAGAAATTCCGGCATAAAATCCTGCAGATAAACCTTTGCTTTGATTCCAGGAAAATAGGTCTCAATATAGTTGTAAAGTGCCAGGCAGGAGCCGATGCAGTCACCATCTGGTCTGATATGACCTAAGATGGCAACTGAGTTTACCCCCTGCAAACATTCTTTTAAATTAAGCATCCGCTTCACCTTCAAGATGATCTCCGTCATTTGCTCTGACATCATTGATTAATTTGGACATTGCAACACCGTATTCGATAGACTGGTCTACGACAAATTTGATTTCCGGTGTATTTCTTAAATTGACGCTTCTTGCAAGCTCTCTTCTGATATAGCCTTCCGCGCTCTTTAAGCCTTTTAATGTGTTTGCCTGAGCTTCTTCATCCCCAAGAACACTGATATAAGCTTTCGCTGTTTTTAAATCAGGAGCCACTTCTACTGCTACAACCGTTGTCATTGGGCTGATTCTTGGATCTTTGATTCCACCGCGGATAATGTTGGCAAGTTCTCTCTGAACTTCCATATTGATTCTAGTATTTTTAATACTGTTTTTTCTCATATTTTAACAACTCCTATCTAGGTACTTCCACCATGATATAAGCTTCTACGATGTCCAGTTCCTGAATATCACCGAATTTTTCAAACACAAGACCACATTCGTAGCCTGCTTTTACTTCTTTTACGTCATCTTTGAAACGTTTCAGTGATGCTAAAGGTCCTTCGAAGATCTGTTTTCCTTCACGCTTGATTCTTACTGTACAGCCTCTCTGGAATGTACCGTCAAGTACGTAAGAACCAGCGATATTACCAACGCCGGATGCCTTGAAGATCTGACGGATTTCTGCATGACCGATTACCTTTTCTTCAAAGATTGGATCAAGCATACCTTTCATCGCTTTTTCAACATCTGCGATTGCATCGTAGATGACACGGTAGAGTTTGATTTCAACTTTATCACGTTCTGCATTTGCTTTGGCTGTTACATCAGGTCTTACGTTGAAGCCGATGATGATTGCGCCGGATGCATTTGCAAGCATAACGTCGGATTCATTGATTGCACCAACGCCGCCGTGGATACAGCGAACTGCAACTTCATCATTAGACAGCTTCATTAAACTCTGTTTTACGGCTTCTACAGAACCCTGAACGTCTGCTTTGATAATGAGCTTTAATTCTTTTAAGTTTCCAGACTGAATCTGTGAGTACAGATCGTCTAAGGACATTGTAAGTTTTGTATCTTCCAGCATTTTTTCTCTGCCACGTGCAATGAAAGCTTCTGCCATAGCTCTTGCTTCTTTTTCTGTTTCAGGAGAAATTACGATATCCCCTGCTGCAGGTACATCAGAGAATCCGAGGATTTCTACTGGAGTCGATGGACCAGCTTCTTTAACACGACGACCTTTGTCATCGATCATCGCACGTACTTTACCATGAGCACAGCCAGCTGTAATCGCATCACCAACACGGAGTGTACCTTTCTGTACAAGTACTGTTGCAACAGGTCCTTTTCCTTTGTCAAGTTCCGCTTCAATAACGAGACCTCTTGCTCTTCTCTTAGGATTTGCACGAAGTTCAAGCATTTCTGCTGTTAAAAGAACCATTTCAAGAAGATTTTCGATACCTTCGCGTTTCTTTGCGGAAACAGGTACACAGATTGTAGATCCGCCCCAGTCTTCCGGAATCAGTCCATGTTCTGCAAGCTCTTTTAATACGCGGTCAGGATTTGCTGCTTCTTTATCCATTTTATTAATTGCAACAATAATTTCAACACCAGCTGCTTTTGCATGGCTGATTGCTTCGATTGTCTGTGGCATAACACCATCGTCTGCAGCAACTACAAGGATTGCGATATCTGTAGAATTTG
>CAZYUZ010000276.1:0-2574 GCA_964650775.1 uncultured Lachnoclostridium sp.
AACGGTTGTTTCCAGATTAATTGAAGGAGAATATTTCAGAATTAATCAGATGCTCTCCAGCGATTATGAAACAAAAATTAAAATTAATAAAAAAGAATTTTTAAGCTGTATTGACCGTGCAACACTTCTTGTAAAAGAAGGAGATAAAAAACCAATTATCATTGATATCAATGATGAAGGTATGAAACTGCAGATCAATTCCCAGTTAGGTTCTATGAAAGAAGATATTGATATCCAGAAAGAAGGAAAAGATATTCTGATTGGATTCAATCCAAAATTTTTAATCGATGCACTTCGTGTCATTGATGATGAAATTGTGACATTATACATGGTAAATCCAAAAGCTCCTTGTTTTATCAAAGATGATAAGGAAAGCTATACTTATCTGATTTTACCTGTAAACTTTAATAATGCAGCAAGATAGGAAAGATTATGGAAATTATCAAATTAAGAGATGAATATATTAAACTTGGCCAGGCTTTGAAAGCCTGCAACCTTGTAGAATCAGGTGTAGATGCAAAATTTGTGATTCAAGATGGACTTGTAAAGGTTAATGGTCAGGTAGAATTACAGAGAGGGAAAAAGCTCTATGATGGAGATGTTGTTTCCTTCGATGGTACAGATATTAAAATTGTAAAATAAGGTGTTTTTATGATTATTGAATCTCTGAGTTTAAAGAACTACAGAAATTATGAAAATTTAAATCTAAATTTTAGTGATGGTACAAATATTTTCTATGGTGATAATGCTCAGGGAAAAACAAATATTTTAGAAGCCGTCTATATGAGCGGTACCACAAAATCCCATCGCACCAATAAGGATTTGGAGCTAATCAAATTTAGCGAAGATGAATCTCATATTAATACGATGATAAAAAAGAATGGTATCTCTCATAAAATAGATATTCATTTAAAAAATAACAAATCTAAAGGAGTTGCCATTGATGGAATTCCAATAAAGAAGGCCAGCGAACTTTATGGAATGATCAATTTTGTATTTTTCTCTCCGGAAGATTTAAATATTATAAAAAATGGCCCAGCGGAAAAAAGAAGATTTATGGATATTGAGCTTTGTCAGCTCAATAAAATCTATCTTTCTGATCTGGCAAAATATAATAAGATCATCTTTCAGAGAAATAAATTATTAAAAGATTTATTTTTTCAAAAGGATTTAGAGGATACTCTGGATGTCTGGGATATTCAGTTATGTGAGTATGGTCAGAGAATTATCG
Source organism: uncultured Lachnoclostridium sp. (assembly GCA_964650775.1). Classification (GTDB taxonomy): domain Bacteria; phylum Bacillota; class Clostridia; order Lachnospirales; family Lachnospiraceae; genus HGM12587. The sequence continues at coordinate 1,232 of CAZYUZ010000276.1, forward strand.
AAATGAGAGAATCGTTCATAGAACGGTTAAATGAAATTATTTTTGATATTCATCATTCTCTTTCCGGTGGTACGGAAAATTTAAAAATCGTCTATTTAAAGAACTGCGAAAAAGAAGATCTGATGGAACAATTAAGATTAAGCAGAGAAAGAGATTTAAAATTAAAAACCACCAGTGTGGGACCTCACAGAGATGATTTAGGATTTTACTTTGATGACATGGATGTTAGAAAATATGGATCCCAAGGACAGCAAAGGTGCGCCGCCCTTTCACTAAAGCTTTCTGAAATAGAGCTTGTGAAAAGCACTACCGGAGATACACCGATTTTATTATTGGACGATGTATTGTCTGAACTGGATAAAAATCGTCAAAACTATTTATTGAACCATATTCACGATATCCAGGCAATGATTACCTGTACAGGATTGGATGAATTTGTAAATTGCAGATTCTCCATCGATAAAATATTTAAAGTAACCGATGGAACTGTTGTTAGCGAAAATTAGGAGGAATTCATGAGCGTTGAATACGGAGCTGATCAAATTCAGATTTTGGAAGGACTGCAGGCGGTAAGAAAAAGACCGGGGATGTATATTGGCAGCACTTCACTGCGTGGTCTGCATCATTTAGTTTATGAAATCGTAGATAATGCTGTCGATGAAGCATTGGCAGGTTTTTGTAAAAATATAGAAGTATCTATTAATCCGGATAATTCGATTACCGTTACGGATGACGGTCGTGGAATTCCGGTTGGTATTAATCAGAAAGCAGGAATTCCCGCGGTAGAGGTTGTATATACCATTCTTCATGCCGGAGGAAAATTCGGCGGAGGAGGATATAAAGTATCTGGCGGTCTTCACGGGGTAGGTGCATCTGTTGTAAATGCTCTTTCAGAATGGTTGGAAGTTACTATTTGGAGAGAGGGAAAAGTACATAGACAGCGTTATGAACGCGGTAATACTATGTACAAATTAAAAGTGATTGGAGAATGTGAACCTGAAAAAACAGGAACAAGCGTTACATTCTTACCTGATAAAGAAATTTTTGAAGAAACAGTCTTTGAATTTAACACTTTAAAGACCAGACTTCGTGAAATGGCATTTCTTACCAAAGGACTTCGCATTGTATTAAAAGATTTAAGAGAAGAAGAAGTCCTTGAAAAAGAATTCCATTATGAAGGAGGTATTAAGGAATTTGTTCAGTACTTAAATCACAGTAAAACTGCCCTCTATGAAGACATTATTTATTGTGAAGGTACAAAAGATGATGTTTATGTGGAAGTTGCATTCCAGCATAACGATGCCTATAACGAAAATGTATACAGTTTTGTAAATAATATCAAT
>CAZYUZ010000277.1:0-2564 GCA_964650775.1 uncultured Lachnoclostridium sp.
TTTATAAAAATATTAGAAATATTTAAGAAATCTTCAATTGCATATTTTGTCGATTAACATATAATGTCAGAATCGAATAGGAAAATTGGAGGATGAGAGATGCATTTTGATATCATCGAGTTGTTATGGCTGTTTTTGATCTACAGCTTTTTTGGCTGGATTTTGGAAACTGTGACAGCTTCAATCAAAGATAAACATTTTGCAAACAAGGGACTGATCAATGGTCCGCTTTGTATCATTTACGGTGTGACGACCTGTACGGTGTCTGTATTTTTCCAGGAACTTTCAGGAATCTGGCTTTTTATGGCATCCGCAATTATGGCAACTTTGGTTGAATGGATTGCAGGCCACTTAATTGAGAAATGTTTTCACGAAAGATGGTGGGATTATTCAAACCGAAAATGGAATCTTGACGGTTACATTTGCGCGGGGATGTCTCTGCTTTGGGGAATCCTTTGTACCTTTGCAGTAAGTGTTGGAAATGGATGGCTTTTAAAACTATTTCATCTGATTCCTGCCTTTGTGGGTAAACTGGTAGTTATCGCTTTTGCGGTATTATTTGCATTAGATGTGATTGCAACGCTCATTATTCTGTCGGGGCGCAGCAAAAATTTGGAGCGCTGGGAGAATGTGGATGCATGGCTGGATAGTGTCAGTTCCAATCTTGGAAAGAAAATTTACGGTCGTGTAAATAAACGAATCGTAAATGCCTATCCGGAAGCAGTACATACGGAAGCGGAAGAGAAGAAAGCATCGGTTTTTGCTTATGGATGCAGCTTTCATAAAATCTGGTGGCTCTTTATCATTGGAGCATTCTTGGGAGATATTGTAGAGACCATTTATTGCAGGATTGCAGGCGGTGTCTGGATGAGCCGAAGCAGTGTAGTGTGGGGACCATTCAGTATTGTCTGGGGACTTGCAATTGCGGCTGCAACCTTGCTTCTATACAAATATAAGGACAGTTCCGAAGGCTTTCTGTTTGCAGCAGGTACATTCCTTGGAGGAGCCTATGAATATATCTGCAGTGTGTTTACGGAAATCGTATTCGGTCAGGTGTTCTGGGATTACAGTTGGATGCCGTTTAACCTTGGCGGAAGAATCAATTTACTGTACTGTTTTTTCTGGGGACTGGCAGCAGTTGTTTGGATTAAAATGCTTTATCCAAAGTTTTCAGCATGGATTGAAAAGGTACCGCTAAAGTCTGGAAAAATCATCAGTTGGATAATGATTGTATTTATGAGCTTCAATATTTTAGTATCCTGTATGGCACTGGTGCGTGTAAATGAACGAAGCGAAGGAATTCCTGCAACGAAAGAGTGGCAGGAAATTATGGATGAACGATTTGACGATGAGAGAATGCATCGTATTTATCCAAATGCAATCAATGTGAGGTAGAATATGTATAGTTATTCTTTAACACAATGGGTATTGTTCTTTTTCTGGTACTGCTTCTTAGGCTGGATTTGGGAGTGCCTGTTTGTATCTGTAAAGAGGGCATGGAAAAATAAAAAATGGGAATTTGTAAACCGTGGATTTCTGCATGGACCGCTAATCCCGATATACGGGTTTGCAGCAATTGCGATCTTATTGACGACGATTCAGTTGAGAGAGAATATAGTCGCAATATATGTAATCGGCGCACTGACCGCTACCTTATTTGAATTGGTCACGGGGACCCTTATGGAACGATTATTCAAAGTAAAATACTGGGATTACAGCGATTTGCCGTTGAATTATAATGGTCATATCTGTTTGTTCGTATCAATATTCTGGGGAGTTTTTTCGGTGCTGTTGGTTCAGGTAATCCATGTACCTGCGGAAACTCTTTTATTACAGGCACCTGCATTTCCATGTGAGATTGCTGCATTTTCACTAATGGCAGTATTTGCGTATGACACGGCAATCTCCTTTAATGAAGCGATGGATTTGCGAGAAGTTTTGGAATCCCTGTCAGAGAATAATGAGACCGTTAAACGTCTGGAACGCAGATTTGACTCAGTTGTTGCATTCACTCCAGTACCGGATATAGATGACCTTCGTGATATGAAACTCAGTGCCAAAGAAAGTGTGATATACAATGTAGAGAGACTTCGATGGAAAAACGAGGAGCGTATCAATCGAATCAAAGAGTACATACAGCTTCCGGAATTTGAAGAACTTCCAGACCGTAAAGAACTTTTGGAAAAGCTGGAACTGCATCGTAAAAGGATTATGGAAAAATCAAATAAGCAGTTTTTACATGCCATGAACCAGTTAAAGCGTAATCCGGGTGCAAGATCAGAGAAGTATCAGGAAATGCTTGATTTATTAAATGAAGTATTAAAAAATCGTGATTAGGGGCTGCTAAGGCGATGTTATATAAAAACAAATAGAGAAGAAGCTGTCACAATATGGCAGCTTCTTCAACTTTTACAAATTGTATTTATTTTTCTGTACATACTCGGAAGCATATCATATGTTTCCTTAAATGCAGTAGTAAATCTGCTCTGACTTTCATAACCAACAGCAAGAGCAACCTGAGCAATGCTGTCGTTTGTTTCCATCAATAATTTAGCGGCATGTTC
>CAZYUZ010000278.1:0-2555 GCA_964650775.1 uncultured Lachnoclostridium sp.
AGTTGGCGGACAGATGTTCATCTGTGCTGACCACGGTAACGCAGAACAGTTATTAGATTATGAAACAGGTGCACCATTTACTGCACATACAGTAAATCCGGTACCATTCATTCTTGTAAATGCTGATCCTGCTTACAAACTTCGCGAAGGCGGATGCCTTGCTGATATCATCCCAACACTCTTAGAGCTGATGGATATGGAACAGCCGGCTGAAATGACAGGTAAGTCATTATTAGTAAAATAATCGCGAATTTTACAAAAGCCTTTTAACTGAATGAAATTTTAAGAACCTGCTCATACTAAACGCGAATAAAGTATGAGGAGGTTCTTTTTTATGTTATATGAATATTTACCGATTACCGATATATTTGCCAGAGAAATTTTAGATTCCAGAGGAAATCCAACATTAGAAGCAGAAGTAACATTGGCGGGAGAAGTAACTGCGCGGGCAAGTGTACCATCAGGCGCGTCCACTGGTCGTTATGAGGCAGTAGAACTTCGTGATGGAGAAGGAAGATATTCTGGTCTTGGTGTACGAAAAGCAGTGGAAAATGTGAATGTAAAGATTGCACCATTATTACAAGGTGTAAATGGTCTGGAACAGCGAGCGGTTGATAAAATGCTCCTTGAATCTGATGGAACTGAAAATAAAACAAGCCTTGGTGCCAACGCAATTTTAGGGGTTTCTATGGCGGTTGCAAGAGCAGCGTCAAAGGCACTCAACATTCCACTCTATCAGTATCTTGGTGGTATTCGTCCAAATGTCATGCCGATTCCAATGATGAATGTAATCAATGGAGGAAAACATGCAAAAAACACCCTTGATTTTCAGGAATTTATGATTGTTCCTGCAGGAGCGAAGAATTTTTCTCAGGGACTTCGTATGGGAACGGAGATTTATCACAGTATCAATACTCTTTTAAAGAAGCATAAGCTTTCCACAGGTGTGGGAGATGAAGGAGGTTTTGCACCAGATTTGAAAGATGCAGAGGAAGTCTTCGATCTGCTGACAGATGCAGCCCGCATGGCAGGTTATGAAACCGGAAAGGATATTTTCTTTGCAATGGATGCGGCAGCAAGTGAATTGTATAACGGTGAAAAAGAAATGTATGAATTTCCTGGAGAAACGAAGATGAAGGGAGAAAAGGTTCTGCGTTCTGCGGAAGATATGATTGATTATTATGAGGACCTTGTAAATTCCTACCCAATCATTTCGATAGAAGATGGTCTGAATGAAGATGACTGGAAAGGATGGACAAATCTTACGAAAGTGTTGGGACACAGAATCCAGCTGGTAGGAGATGATCTGTTTGTGACAAATTCGAAAAGACTAAAAGTAGGAATTCAGAAAAATGCTGCAAATGCAATTCTGATTAAGTTGAATCAGATTGGTACAGTCAGTGAAGCTATGGATGCCATTGAACTGGCACATCGCAGTGGTTATCGAACCGTGATTTCTCATCGTTCAGGAGAAACAGAAGATACATTTATTGCAGATTTGGCGGTTGCAGTGAATGCGGGTCAGATTAAGACAGGGGCGCCGTGTAGAATGGAACGTGTGGCAAAATACAATGAATTGCTTCGAATTGAAGAACAATTAAACTATATTTTGCAGTAGTTAGTTTGACATGATTTCCTTCGAATGTTAGAATTATCCAAGATAATGATTCGGAGGAAGACAAATGAAGTATGATTATTTAGTTGTGGGTGCAGGGCTTTACGGTGCTGTGTTCGCTCACGAAGCAAAAGCAAAAGGGAAAAGTGTTTTAGTCATCGATAAAAGAGACCATATCGCAGGGAATGTATATACTGAAGAAATCGAAGGAATCAATGTGCACAAATATGGTGCACACATTTTCCACACAAATAATAAAAAAGTGTGGGAATATATTACACAGTTTGCAGAATTTAATCGTTTTACAAATTCACCGGTGGCAAATTATAAAGGAGAGCTTTACAGCTTGCCATTTAATATGTACACCTTCAATAAAATGTGGGGTGTAGTTACACCACAGGAAGCTGCTTCGAAAATTGAAGAGCAGAAGGCTGCGGCTGGTATTACAGAACCAAAAAACTTAGAAGAACAGGCAATCAGTCTGGTTGGTACAGATATTTATGAAAAATTAGTAAAAGGTTATACAGAAAAACAGTGGGGACGACCATGTCATGAGCTTCCAGCCTTTATCATCAAACGTCTGCCAGTTCGTCTGACATTTGACAACAATTATTTCAATGCGCTTTATCAGGGTATTCCGATGGGCGGTTATACAAAAATGGTTGCCAATCTTTTGGATGGCATTGAAGTTCGTCTTTCGGAGGATTATCTGGAAAAGAAAGCAGAATATGACGCGCTTGCAGAAAAAATCGTTTACACTGGAGCAATTGATGCATACTTTGATTACAAACTCGGAGCATTGGAATACCGTTCCGTTTGTTTTGAAAATGAAGTTTTAGATATGCCAAACTTCCAGGGTAATGCAGCGGTTAATTATACGGATGCAGAAACACCTTGGACACGTATCATTGAGCATAAATGGTTTGAATTTGGCGATCAG
>CAZYUZ010000279.1:0-2544 GCA_964650775.1 uncultured Lachnoclostridium sp.
AACATTCCTGTCACCATCACAAGGCAAAGTACCAGACTTAACAATCTGTTCCAAATTTTCTTTCCTTTCTTCATATTCTTCCTCCTTTATTTTTCAATTAGTCAATGCTTTTGTTAGAGAGAGCTCTCTAACAAAGAAGGGTACCCTTCTTGCATTTTTCTTTATGTTTTTTCAATCAGAATCCACTGATTCCACTTTTCTCCCATCTATACAGCTTTTTAAGATCATTGATGTTAATTGAATTCATCCTAAAATGCCTTATACATATTACACAAAGTTGAAGATTTTTTCTACCATTACTTTTCCAATAATTGTTGGATAGACAACTTTTTCGTAAAATCGTCGTGTATTTTTTAAGGTACAATCCGGATACGTCCTATGCAGATGCTCATAGGGGATTCCTCAAATGACGTGCTGAAACTGCTTCATGATATTTTTCATACCATTTTATTTTCAAGCTCTTCCAGCGTTTGACGAATCATCTCTCTTGCAATCACTTCAAGATCAAAGTCTGATACAAACGTATTGATTTCCTGTATTTTTTCTGTTGGAATATCATATATTTTAAATGTTGTTTCCAAAAAGCGACTGATTTTTCTATCCATTGTAAAATACATATTACAAGGGATTGTCATGAATGCTCTCATAATCCCACTTGTTGCAATTTCCAATTCATAAAAATCCTTGGTTTCCAACTGCGGGAGTCTCTCCTTAAAAATATTTTCCAGCTTTTCTGTCATATTTTTCTGGATGATTGCAGAACTCTTTGGCATCGAATAGGCTGCGCCATATAAGTCGCGCACATGTTCCCCCAGTTCCACAATGTGCAATTGCAAACACGCTTCCGTCGCATACGAAGTGATTTTATCGCTTGTAATACCATTTAGCAGCTCGGCTGTTTTTGAAAATTGCTTTTCTTGTATGTAGGAAACAAGATCACACAGAATGTCTTCTTTCGTTTTAAAAATATTCATCAAGGAGCCAATATTAATCTTCGCCTCTTTTGCAATCTGTTTTAAGGTGGTTGCTGTAAAGCCTTGTTCCAAAAACAAACGTGCAGCAACATACAATACGGTTTTCTTCATTATTTCATGATTTTTTCCCAGCTTTATATTTGCCATTTTTATCCCTCAGTATTTCATCGTTTATTTTCAAAATTATAATGCGTTATAAAACTCGTTTTATTATATTTTCTATATCATATTTTGTCAATCAAAAACTTCATTTTTCATCAAAAAGAACTTCGACCTCTACGGCCGAAGTTCCTTGCTTAATCACTCTTTCTATTACTATATTCTTCCCAGACTTTCTGTTCGTCATACTCTGGCGCACAATGCTGTGCCGATTTATAAATTGAAGCTATTAACGCTTCGTCTTCTTCCAAATCCTCCACAATTTCCTGAACAGATAAGCCTTTCCTCAATTTTCGGCAGGTCATGCGAATTACTGTCCGCAGTTCCCCTTCCGCTCGCCCTTCTGCTCGTCCTTCTGCAAGCCCAGCTTCTCTTGCCTCCAGCCGATCATAATATCTTTCTTCCCATGCCTGCATAAGCTTCACCCCTACTTTTTCAGACCTTTTTACATTACATACTCTGTTATGAATCTTCCGAATTCTCTCACTTTTTGATTTTGCTGCCACATCATCTGTTGATGCATTAATGTATGCCATAAAATCTAAGAATTCTTCTGAAAACTCTTCAAAATTGTTTCCTTTGGTGTTGATAAATATTCGTCTTGCACCATCTTCCAATTTCAGTCCCGGAACTTCCTGACAAAATTCCTCAAAAGTATATCGATATAACCCACATCCAAAAAGATCAAATGGAGCTACAAGAATCGTTGTCAAATCATTGAGCTTGTTAAAATCCCCGCTTCCCGGTTCCAGCAAAGAAACATCTATCTGCGCCTGATAATAACGGCTTCTCTTTGGAAGATTTTTTGTATTTCTTTTCTGCATTTCTAACTGATATAACTCGCCTTCTACGCCCGCACCAATTACATCCAGTCTTACTTCCCGCAATTGAGGTGAAACTCTCAATTCTTTCTCTGTTTCAGACCAGTTCATCATTGTCACGTGACCATCCATAAGTATCTCTACCATCGCATTATATACTTCAATGTCTTCTACCGTTTCATTAAACAAAAAACGATCCAATAAGTTCATTTTATCCAGCTTCGTTTTTACATTTGCCGGAATTGCACTTCTTGTGTTTTGCATCTTTTTCCTCCTTATGCAATTGGCTCGCAGGAAAAAGATTTCGCTGTTTATATCTTTATCCTGCATAAATAACTTTGAAATTTAAAGCAGGATTTCAGAAAGGAGCAGCTAGATTCCTATTTTAGACGTGGTTACCCACCAAGAAAACTTTTATGAAATTCATTGCTTTGATTTTATGTTAACACACAAAATTCCAAATCGCAACATTCTGTTTATAAAAACTCCGCCCTCGAAAGGACGGAGTTCAATTACATTTTATTGGTATTTAGCCAAAGCTTCTTACCCATGTTACTAAGGAACCATGGTGTGTATTTTCTCTGACTGTT
>CAZYUZ010000280.1:0-2534 GCA_964650775.1 uncultured Lachnoclostridium sp.
ACATTTCTCTCATAAAGATAAATGGGAACATATCCATGATCTGTTCCCACATCTGCTAAACAATTCCCAGCGGTGACCATCGATGCGACTGATGATAATCGTTGTGATAACTGCATATTAATCTAAATAATCCTTTAACTTTCTGCTTCTGCTTGGATGACGAAGCTTTCTTAAAGCTTTTGCTTCAATCTGACGAATACGTTCACGAGTTACGTTAAATTCTTTCCCTACTTCCTCCAGAGTGCGTGCTCGTCCATCATCTAAGCCAAAACGAAGACGAAGAACCTTCTGTTCTCTTTCTGTTAAAGTACCAAGTACTTCACTTAACTGTTCTTTCAGAAGGGTAAATGTTGCTGCGTCTGCTGGTACAGGCACATGATCATCCTGAATGAAGTCTCCAAGATGTGAATCTTCTTCTTCACCGATTGGTGTTTCTAAAGATACCGGTTCCTGAGAAATCTTTAAGATTTCACGAACACGTTCTACAGGCATGTTCATTTCTTTTGCAATTTCTTCCGGAGACGGTTCGCGTCCAAGCTCCTGTAAGAGCTGTCTGGATACGCGGATTAATTTATTGATTGTTTCTACCATATGAACAGGGATACGGATTGTTCTTGCCTGGTCAGCAATGGCACGTGTGATTGCCTGACGAATCCACCATGTTGCATAGGTACTGAATTTATAACCTTTGCGGTAATCAAATTTTTCTACAGCTTTAATAAGCCCTAAGTTACCTTCCTGAATCAAGTCAAGGAAGAGCATACCACGACCCACATAACGTTTTGCGATACTTACCACAAGACGAAGGTTTGCTTCTGCAAGCTTTTTCTTTGCTTCTTCATCGCCTTCTTCCATACGCTGTGCAAGCTCGATTTCTTCTTCCGCGCTAAGCAGAGGAACCTTACCGATTTCTTTTAAGTACATACGTACAGGGTCTTCGATGCTGACACCTTCCGGAATGGACAGGTCAATGTTTTCCACATCAACTTCATCTTCTTCTGTTAAAAGGATCTCATCGTCATCTGTTTCCTCTGTCACACGTAAGATATCTACGCCATTCTGCTCTAAGAAATCACAGATTTTTTCAATTTCTTCTTTTCCAAGCTCTGTATCACGAAGGAAATCCGTAACTTCCTGATATTCCAGCATGTTTTTCTTTTTCTTCGCCATTGCCTGAAGCTCTTTAATTTTCTCAGCAACTTTCTGCATGCTTTCTTTTTCGTCCATGTTGTCCACCTCTACACCTATTCTTTAGCATATCCTCACCTAAAGAGAAATATGCAGTCTCTGTAATTTACTCTTTTCCTGAAGAATCTTCTGCCAGGCAATCAAATCATTTTTATCCATTTCGTCAATCTGCACATTATAGCTGTGCTCTTTGACTTTGATAATGGTCTCTGTCAATGCCTTTTCTAATTCTTCTTTTTTTTCAATCTGCTTCAATTCGGTATGAAACAGTGATGCGACTTCCCCCTGATTTTCACTGTCCGCGAAGTGGCTCATAATCTCTGCAGGCTTGATCTTGCCCTGTTCCTTCTGCTGATGCAGCATTTCCACTACGGTACGATACAATTCATTGGTAAAATCCCGCAATTCCACATGTTTGCTGATCTCTTCGTACATTCTGTCATCAGAAATCATCCATGTGATCAAAAGCTTTTGTGCTTTTGTGATACCATCTTCTTTCGCAGGCTTTTTGATTCCAGACTTTGGTTTTTCCCGAACCGGTCGGAAGCTTTCTGCCTCTCCCATGGTATCTACCATTTTCTTAAGTTTTTCATATGGCAGATTGTAACGTTCTGCCACCGCCTCTACATAGGCGTTTCGTTCAATTTCTTCCGTGAACTCCAAAAGCTTCTTTGCTGCTGCCTTGAAAAAGGCGGTTTTTGATTCCGGATTCTTGAAATCGTAACGACGCTCTATGACTTCTATCTCAAACAGGAAGCTGTTCACTGCCTGGTTGATTCGTTCTTCAAATGCCTCTGCCCCCAACGCTTTGATAAATTCATCCGGGTCTTTGTAAGGCTTCATATTAATGACACTGACACTAAGACCCGCTTCCTTCAGCATCGGAATGGCTCGAAGGGCCGCATTGGTTCCTGCTGTATCACTGTCGTAGGTCAACAGAACCTTTTTTGTATATCTTGCGAGCAGACGACACTGATTTTCCGTAAGCGCTGTTCCAAGGGAAGCAACTGCCTGTGTAAAACCAGCCTGATGAAGGGCAATGACATCCATGTAACCTTCACAGATAATCATATTGTCCTTGCGGCTTGCTCTTGCAAAGTTCAGACCATAGAGATTTCGGCTCTTATCGAAGATTTTCGTCTCTGGAGAGTTTAAATACTTTGGCTCTCCGTCTCCCATAACACGTCCGCCAAAACCGATGACCTTATGGTTGGCATCCATGATTGGGAACATGACTCTGTTCCAGAATCGGTCGTAAGTTCCAGCTTTCTCGCTGTAAGAGACAAGACCACCTTCAATCATCATCTGATCTGAAAAGCCCTGTTTTTTCAAATAATTATATAAAT
>CAZYUZ010000281.1:0-2522 GCA_964650775.1 uncultured Lachnoclostridium sp.
TCTTTTATGATCTTTTCGTAAATGTAGGTTGTTTTTCCAAAACCGGAATTACCCAGGATGAATTGCAGTGACATTGTAGGCTCCTTTGATTTTTATGTTTCAATCAGTGTAACACATTTTGATGTCCTTTAAAAATACCTGCACATAAAAATAAAAAAAAGACCTGCTATTTCATTCAGGTCTAAAAAGGGAGGATGCCAGGCAGCTTTGCTTCCTGGCATTTATTTATGAAAAAGTTTCTTTTAAGGGAATGTCTTTCTTGTTTTCTATGATTTTATTATATGTAGGAAAAATGAAGGAATCATGTTTATGAAATGAAAGTTTCGTGAAAAGAAAATGAACAAATTATGAACGAAAGCAATAAAAATGGGTGATGCAGCATCACCCATTTCACTATACTTCAAATATTAAATCACCATAAGATGGCATCGGCCACATATCCTTTTCAACAATCATTTCCAGCTTGTCAATCGGTTTACGCAGTGCTTCCATCGCCGGTACAACCTGCTTATTAAAGAACTTCGCCTGTTTTTCTCCACGCTCAAGTTTTGTTCCCTGTGCATCCAGTTCTTTTAACTTCGACAATGCAGTTCTTGCCTCAGCAAGATAAACTGTTGTCTTTCTTAAAATTTCTTCCTGAACAGATGCATCGACACCGCATGCTTTTACAGCGATCACTGTATCCGCCAGTTCTTTTGTATACTTGATAACTGCCGGAATCAGCTGCTTGCTTGCAATATCGATCATTGATTTTGCTTCAATGTTGATAACCTTTGCATAGGTTTCATACTGAATTTCTGCACGGGATTCTAACTCAGCTCTTGTAAATACACCAAATTTTTCAAACAATGCCACTGATTTTTCAGTTGTTAATGCAGGAATTGCATCTACCATTGTTTTCAAGTTTGGAAGTCCGCGTCTTGCAGCTTCCGCTACCCATTCCTCTGAGTATCCGTTGCCGTCAAATACGATTCTTTCATGTTCCATGAAGTATCTTTCAATCAGATCATGAATTGCCATATCTTTATCTTCAGCCGCTTCAATATAGTCACAGGCTTCACAGAATGCTTCTGCGACGATGGTATTTAAGACGGTATTCGGTTCTCCGCCAGAGTCTTTGGAACCAACCATACGGAACTCAAATTTATTACCTGTGAAGGCAAATGGTGATGTTCTGTTGCGGTCAGTTGCATCCTTTGCAAAATCCGGAAGTGTCTTAACACCTGTTGCAAGTCTCTCTCCTCTAATAGAATGATTTGCAGAACCTGTACTAATGAGCTGATTCATAACATCATGAAGCTGTTCGCCCAGATATACGGAAATAATCGCCGGCGGCGCTTCATTTGCACCAAGTCGATGGTCATTCCCGACATCCGCTGCTGATTCACGAAGTAAATCCGCATGAACATCTACTGCTTTTAAAATACATGCAAGTATCAAAAGGAACATAACATTGTCGTGTGGTGTTTTTCCCGGATTTAATAAGTTGATACCATCATCCGTTATTAAAGACCAATTGTTGTGCTTACCGGAACCATTTACCCCTGCAAATGGTTTTTCATGGAGCAGGCACACAAGACCATGATGATTTGCAATACGTTTTAATGTCTCCATGATAATTTGGTTATGATCTACCGCAACATTGACTTCCGCAAAAATCGGTGCAAGCTCATGCTGTGCTGGAGCCGCTTCATTGTGCTGTGTCTTCGCACTCACGCCCAGCTTCCATAACTCTTCATTGACATCTTTCATGAAAGCACCGATTCTTTCACGGATAACACCAAAGTAGTGGTCATCCATTTCCTGCCCCTTTGGAGGCATTGCACCAAAAAGGGTACGGCTTGTGAAAACAAGGTCCTTTCTCTGTAAATATTTTTCTTTGTCAATCAGGAAATACTCCTGCTCCAGCCCTACGGATGGAGTTACTTTCTTAGAAGTTGTATTTCCAAATAATCTAAGCAGTCTCAGTGACTGTGTATTAATCGCCTCCATGGAACGCAGAAGCGGAGTTTTCTGGTCTAATGCTTCCCCTGTATAGGAACAGAAAGCAGTTGGAATGCAGAGAGTTGCACCTGTCGCATCCTGTCTGACAAATGCCGGAGATGTACAATCCCATGTTGTGTAACCTCTCGCTTCAAATGTTGCACGCAAGCCCCCTGATGGGAAGGATGATGCATCTGGTTCTCCTTTGATCAATTCTTTACCGGAAAAGTTCATTAAAACCTTACCGTCCTTCAGCGGAGTTGAAATGAAGGAATCATGTTTTTCTGCGGTTGCGCCAGTCAGTGGCTGGAACCAGTGTGTATAATGGGTAGCGCCTTTTTCAATCGCCCATTCTTTCATTTCATGAGCAACAACGTCAGCTGTCACAAGGTCTAATTCCTTGCCTTCTTCTATGGTTTTTCTCAGTTCCTGATAAACCTTCTTTGGAAGACGGGCTTTCATTGCAGAATCATTAAATACATTTTCGCCAAATATTTCTTTTACGTCGATAAATTCACTCATAATTGTCCTCTCACGGG
>CAZYUZ010000282.1:0-2487 GCA_964650775.1 uncultured Lachnoclostridium sp.
CTGTGAGTATGGTCCGATTGCTGCCGGAGCTTTTGTAGTTGCGATTACTTTCATCCTTCGTCCTCCTAAATTACAAAAAGCTACCACCCACAGGATGATAGCTTTCAAAATACATCTTATTCTGCTACGTATGGCATAAGAGCGATGTGACGTGCTCTCTTAACTGCAACTGTAAGAGCTCTCTGATGTTTTGCACAGTTTCCTGTGATTCTTCTTGGAAGAATTTTTCCTCTTTCAGATACGTATCTTTTTAATTTATTTACATCTTTGTAATCGATTTCGTTGTTTTCTTTTCCGCAGAATACGCAAACTTTTTTACGTCTACGTCCGCCTCTTCTCTTCATTGGAGAATCTGCTTTTTCATTCTTTGTGTAAGCCATGTTTTTGTACCTCCTGTTAGACTAATATCCCCGAAAACCTTCGGTTATTTCCATGATTGTTAGTTGAATGGTAATTCTTCGTCAATTCCGTCTGGAATATTCATAAATCCATCACCGATTGCTGCTGATGGCTGTGGACGAGATGCAGGAGCGAATCCTGAATCATTTGAACCAGAAGCGTTTTTGCTTTCTGCGAATTCCTGATCTTCTACAACAACGTCTGTTGTGTAAACTTTCTGTCCATCTCTGTTTGTATAGCTTCCTGTCTGGATACGACCTGTGATAAGTGCCTTTGTTCCCTGACGGAAATATTTTTCAATGAACTCTGCGTTTCTTCCAAATGCTACACATCCAATAAAGTCTGTGCTTGCATCGTCACGGCGAAATCTTCTGTCTACAGCAAGTGTAAATCTTGCAACTGCTGTTGCGTTTTCACCCTGAGAATAACGAACTTCAGGATCTCTGGTCAAACGTCCCATTAAAATTACTTTATTCATACTCACAATCTCCTTAAAATCTTGCTAATTAAGCGTCTTTGCGAACTACTAAATATCTAAGAACGTTTTCCATGATACGTACGCGTTTTTCAAGTTCTGCTGGGCATGCTGCATCAGCTTCGAACTGGATGAAGTAGTAGAATCCTTCTTTCATGTGCTGGATTTCGTAAGCTAATTTTTTCTTACCCCAGTCTTCTACTTCAGTAACAGTACCGCCAAAGCGTGTAACGTATGCTTTTGCTTTTTCAACTACTGCTGCTCTAGCGTCGTCTTCGATTTTTGCATTCACAACAAGTACTAATTCATATTTGTTCATGCTCGTTTTACCTCCTTTTGGTCTCTGGCCCTTCCCTTAATGAAGAGCAAGGAATTAATATATCACAATTTGGTATAATACCATGCTTTTCCTTTAATTTCAAGCCTTTTTTCAACTTTTTCTAATTTCTTTTGTGCTTTTTTCTACAAGCTTTCGCGCCATCATGACCTGATGTTCACAGCCCAAACATTTCAATCGAAAGTCTGCTCCCACGCGCAAAATTTCCCATTCAAAACTGCCGCATGGATGCTTTTTTTTCAATTTTACGATATCTCCTACTTCGTACTGCATCATTTTACCCCTAATTTAAAATCCAATGAACGGACTCTTCCATTCCGCAGACACTGATAAAATATCCTTCAATCAATGTTTCTTCTATATTAAATGCCCACGGCATCTTTTGTCCATTGTAATTTACGAAATATCGCCCATTTTCCTTTTTAAAATAATAATCCTTTAAAGAAATACGAAGACCCCTGCCTTCAGCTTTGACAAAGCTTTCTTTTAATGTCCATAAACGCAGAAAATCATTCTGTCGGTCTTCATTGATAAGTTCCGCCTCTTCCGGCTGAACTACTTTTCGGTACATTCCGTCTTTGATGTTCTTTGGCTCCTGAATATCCACTCCTATCGGAGAATCCGAAACCGCTATGGCAAGATATTCTCCCGAATGGGACACATTAAAATGCAGTGGAAAATCCTTAAAATATGGTTTCCCCATATCATCCCGCAGAATTTCGGGCATTTCTTCTATTTTATAGTCTCTTTTTAAGACGTCAGCAAGGATGCGCTGCCAAGGCGCATCCTCTTTACTCCATTTTTGAACATAAACTTTAATCATTTTTTATTCCTTATTGTTTTTAAGACTGTACATCCAGGAATAGATGGTTGGAATTAAAACCAGTGCAAATAACAGAGCAATTTCAGCCCCTTTGATTTTCAAAAACGCATTGGCTACAAATAAAATCCCACCAATCACCCAAACTTTTCCACCCAATCGATGGGTCTTATTCCAATTATCCTCATCCGCATAAGTCCACGGCAATTTAATTCCCAAATAATAGTTCTGTTTTACCTTTGGCAAATAATTTCCGATTACGATAAATACAAGCCCAATAAACACTGACATAATCGAACCAAGATTGGTCAACTCAAATCCCATGGCATTTGAATATATGCTTGCCGCACAAAACCATGAAACAATTGGGCATATCCAGTAAACAATTTTCATCATTTTTTCTGGATATCTGGAACGTCTTGGATCTCTTTCACATCCGATTGTGCAGATTGCATT
>CAZYUZ010000283.1:0-2483 GCA_964650775.1 uncultured Lachnoclostridium sp.
GTCATGAGAAATAAAAGCGATGGAAAAACAACCGAAATGTCGGTTTTGACAGAGGTCAAGGATTTAGAAGCGGTCATCGAACATTTGAGAACTCTGCCATATGTAAATAAAGATAGAATATTTCTTATGGGATGCAGTCAGGGCGGATTTGTATCTGCATTGGTATCTGCAAAAAATAAATATCCAATAGAAAAATTATGTCTGTTTTATCCCGCATTATGTATTCCGGATGATGTCAGAGCCGGAAAAATGATGAATACAAAATTTAATCCGAAGGATGTCCCGAAAACGATCAATTGCGGTCCAATGAAGGTTGGCAGATGCTATGCAACGGATGTAATGGATATGGATCCATTTGAAGAGATCAAAGCATACCAGGGACAGATATGTATTGTCCATGGAACATCAGATCAGATCGTAGATATTTCCTATTCGAAACGTGCAGTGGAGGTTTACAAAAGCAGCAAACCTGAGTCCATGAATGATGATACGAGAGTGCGCTTACATATCATTGAAGGCGGAGCACATATGTTTTCAAAGAAACATGATGTGATTGCAATGGAAATATTAAAGGATTTTGGTATGGTTTGTATGGAAACAATTACCGGAGAACAGTTTATGGAGATTCTGAACAGTTAAGTATCGTTAGCTACATTAGTATTGTACGAGGGAGGAAACATTATGAATCCTATCATAATCGATGAGGGAAAATGCATCGGATGCGGTTTATGTGTAAAAGACTGTCCGAATGCATATCTCTATTTAGAAAAGAATAAAGCACACACGAATAACACAGGATGTATTGAATGCGGTCATTGCTATGCAATTTGTCCGAAAAATGCAGTTCAAATGACTGGATACGAGTGCGCGGACGAACCTGCGGTCTCGATGACAGAGTTTGATAGCAATAGATTCCTGTCGGCAATGAAAAGCAGAAGATCAATCCGACATTTTACAGACCAAGCTGTTGAACAGGAAAAAATCCGGAAACTTTTGGAAGCAGGACAATATTGCCCTACAGGAGCCAATGCACAAAACGTTGCATATACGATTCTGGGAAGCAAGCAAAACGAAGCGGAGTCTATTTGTGTTGACCTGTTTCGTAAGGGGAAAAAGCTGGGTGCACCGTTTATAAGCTTTTTAAAAAGAATCCATATTGCAGACGACTTCTTTTTCAAAGGAGCACCACTGGTAATTGTGGTATCAAGCAAAAGCAGTATTAATGCCGGCCTTGCAAGCTCCTATATGGAGCTTATGGCAGAAAACCTTGGCCTTGGAGTTCTATACAGTGGTTTCTTTGTCATTTGTACAAAACTCAGCAAAAAGCTACGGAAACTATTGGAGCTTCCAAAAGGACATGAAGTAATCTCTTGCATGGTAATCGGCTATCCTGATGTAAAATATCAGCGAATCGTGCCACGAAAGGATTTACAGGTTAAAACATTGTAAGTGAACGTGACTTGTAAACCAGATCTTGTGCAGAATTATTATTAATAAGGAGGACTTTTACATGAGAGGACCGGGAGGACATCACCACGGAGGACCAGGAGGACATCATCATGGAGGACCGGGAGGACATCATCATGGAGGACATCATGCACCGCCACCACCACATCATCATCACCATCATTATGGAAGAAGATATGGTGGAGGATGTCTGGGATGCTGTATGTATCTTATTGGCATCGTTGCAGTATTCGTATTCCTGTTATCATTGATTTTTTAAATAAATCAAACGATATTGATATCATTTCATCAGAACCATTTGCAGAATCGATAGGTACAACCTATAAATAAAGTTCGAAAAGATTATTGGATTAAAACCATAAGATGGGTATAATGAGTGACATGTGACAGAGACATTATACAATGATAAGTTTTCTGGTGCTATTTGAACATTATTTTTAGGGGTGATTCTTATGATTACAAAACAAAAAATTCAGACATTGGCTAATACATACAATGTGGAAGTGGTGGGCATTGAAACACTACATGATTGTAATAGGGTTGGGTGTTTACCTGATTATATTAAGTTAAAACTTAGAGATGAAGGTGCAGAGCACAGGGTAAATGTATACTTAGGAAATGATTATCAGATTGTAACTAATAAAGAATACTATCTAGAGTGTAAAATAAAGAACGCTTTATATAGTTCACTATGATACAGAATCGGTGTTATGGCGTCACTTCGGTGGCGCCTTTTTTGCGGAAATGTTCATATAACTGGTATAACTGGCAAAGAGAATGTGTTCGAAAAGAACTTGAAGATGGTACATATTTATTAGATACTGATGTAGAGATTGACATTCAGGTAAATTTAGATGGTATCTGCATGATTGGAACCGGTCATCTGACACATTCTTTAGATGGATTTCGCTTCTGTATCTTGTGGGTATGCAGTGAAAATTGTCCATATATTGAATGATGATTTTAGGTAAAATGACCTTTGAATTTTGCGAAACTTTGAACTAAAATATATTTAC
>CAZYUZ010000284.1:0-2483 GCA_964650775.1 uncultured Lachnoclostridium sp.
TTGTAGAAGATGCAACAGTGGAAGAAGCTCCTGCAGAAGTGGTTGAAGAAGAAGTAGGTTTACCAATTCTTCCAATTGTTATTATCGTTGTGATAGTAATTGCAGTAATTGCGTTCTTTATGACAAAAAAGAAAAGTGATGAAGAATAAGCTAGATAATATGTAAAATCAATAAAACAAGCATGCAGAGGTCCTTTGGATTTCTGCCTAGCTTTATATAAGATGTTTCTTGTGAGGCATTTAATGGTGAATATTTGAATGTGGCCATTTGAAAAGGTCTCATTACATGGGAGACAATAGAAAGTTATTCAAACAGATATGTTCCGCTTAGTCCTTCTCTTGTCGCAGAGGATTTGCTGAATAATGAATAAGAAGGGATAACAAAGATATGGCAAGACCAAAAGGTGGAAAAAACCAAGTCAGAACCTGCTATGAAAAGGCAAAATTGGTTGAAGAATACTTTGATTCTGGAATAGGATATAAGCGTTTCGCACAGGAAAAAGGGATTTCTCCAAGTTTATTTAGCACATGGATTAAAAAGTATCAAAATGGCGGAGTAGAAGCACTTCGATTGGCTCGAAAGCCTGGTAATCCGGCAGATGATGCTAAAGATGCAGAAATATTAAATTTAAAACTTATCATTGCAGAACAGCAGGTTTTGATTGAGGATTTAAAGAAACAATTATTGTAAAATAAGTAACGCATGTCATCAGATTATGGTGACATGCGTTTTTTGTATAAATAATTAATCAGCGGTTGAGAACTGCTTGGAACACATAGACGACTTTTCCCTGTACCTGCTCCAAAGATACGGTTTCTAAATCCTCTCTGGGGTTTGCATCCCCTTTGGTAATAAAGCTTCCATCCTCAGCAGTAGCGATATAGCGATGAATGACAGGTGTTCCATTCTCAGAGAAGAAAAATATAATATCATTTTCTTCCACATCTTTCGTCTTTCTGACAATTGCAACCGATCCCGTCATCAATTCTTCTTCCATGGAGCCACTTAAAATAACGACAGGTCTGTAACCAAATGGAAAAAACAGTCTGCCCGTGTGGTTTTGAGAAATCATCCCTAAGAAACAGTAGATTGCGATACCAGCTAAGGTGACTGTTACGAAGGTTCCTAAAATATTGAATAATTGTTTGAATTGCTCCCTTTTTGTCATACTCTTTTTTGACCTCGTGGTTTTCTTGATAAAAATAGTAGAATTGCAATGGATGCTGAAATAATACTCAACATAAGCATAGAATCCATCGGTGCATGATCGCTGGTGTTGGGTATGGTGACCGTGATATGAGATTTCTGCTCATTTGTGGAACTAATTTGATATTGCTTGTTCTGTGGCGCTCTGCATTCGAAAGTAAATTGCGCATTCAGCGTGGTCGCCTGATATTCGTTGCCAAGGCTGTCAGGAAAATAGAGATTTAATTTTAAATCCAGAGATTTGCCGGATTCAATAAGAAACCAGTCGGTTGTAAGCTTATCCAATGTTCCCAGGTTTGCAGAGCCATTTTCATCAACCCAACCTGCCTGCAAAACAGGGTATAATCTGGAGTTTTCTATGTTGGATACCTCAGATACACGAACCTTGATAGAATCCGAGGAGTGGTTTTCTATCGTAAAAACTTCAGTAAACGCATCATTTGGTGCAATCCATTGGTGAGTTCCAATGTCAAGATTTACCGAAAAGTACGATGGGGTTGGTTCTTTTGCATAGACTTCCATAGGGAAGAACACAAGGGTCATTAATAAAAATAGGGTGATTGGTTTCATAGTTCATCTGCTTCCATTGAAGATTCTGAAGGTGTGTCAAGGGATAGGCTGTTCGTGACAGCGTTTATGAAGGATGGCAATTTGAATTTGCTGCTTACTCCATGACAAAAACTGCCGTAATTTGTAACCTTAGAGACATCCCATGCAGTGTAGGTCGTACCATCTTCTCGTGTGACTGCTTTTGTGCTTAGATCAAGAAAATAATCGGCATTTACTCCGGCTTCACGGAACATACATGCCATATCGGTAACGTTGGAGGTGTTCCATTGGGATAATTCACCGATGAAGTTCAAAGTCGATGCATTGAGCCCTGTACCATAAAACATCCATTTCATGCTTGTAACGTTAGATGTATCCCATCCGCTTAAATTAATTGTTACAGAATCAGCCATTTTTCCCAAATAACCAAACATATAAAACATTGATCCGGAATAATTGGAAACATCCCAGGCAGTATAGGTATAACCATCTTCTAAAGTAACTGTTTTGGTACTTACATCCAGTTCGATCATTGCACCTTCCTTGTTTCTTCTGAATGCAGAGAACATACTGATCAGCACCGTTGCATTGGAAATATTCCAGTCGCTTACATCCAGAGAGAATGAATCGGCACCTTCACCGACACAGGAAAACATAGATTGGAAATTTGATACATTGGAAACGTCCCACGCTCTGTAGGTTGTACCGTCCTCTCTTGTAACGATTTT
>CAZYUZ010000285.1:0-2473 GCA_964650775.1 uncultured Lachnoclostridium sp.
CTGTGTTTACTTTATTCTTAGATAAGGTTACTCCGGTTATAATCACACTCATCATGCACCGCCTAATCTGTGACTTTAACAGAAATATCTATCAAATCACCTGTACTTACCGGGTTTGGAGAAATGCTTACATTTTCAATGACCGGTGCTGAAATATCCAGTGTAACAATCCTTGTAATGGAAGATGACATTCCGCCCTCATCTACCGCTGTTACAACAATAGTATTTGCTCCTGACTGCAACTGTATCTGAGCAGAAAAATTACCATTATCATCAAATTCAACATTTTGAGAAGAACCGCCATTGATTTTATAAGAAACGCTCTCTATTCCAGATGTACTGTCATTTGTTTTTCCCGATAATGTAACTTGTGCACTGTTAGTCACAAGATTATTTACAGGACTGGCAACTGATAATTCCGGTGGAATCGTATCTACTAAGAACGAAACAGTTCTTGTAGTTGCTGAATTTCCGTCATAATCATCTGCATCAATATATACGGTATGTGTTCCATCAGATAAAGCTTCTGAAATAGAATAGGAACACTGATATCCATTTGTTATCTGCGTTTTTGTAATGCTGGAAGTAATCTTATTTCCTTCATCAATTGTGATTCCTATTGTATCTGGATTAACTCCACTGCCACTGTCTGTTACGGTCCAGTTCACTGTAGGTTTGGCATTGCTCGTGATTTCACTGTCTGTAGGACTGCTGATAACAATTACCGGCAGGACTGTTTCTTTTACCTGCAACTTTAGATTTTCTCCAAAGGTGCTGTCTGTATCATTGATAGTAGTCACATTCCCGGCATCATCTGTCGCCTTGATTGTTACTGGGAAATAATGACCATCATTATTGTTATATGAACTTTCTATAGGTGCCGTTAATGTAGCTTCATAATTGCCACTATCAGAATTCAATGCTAACGTATAAGTTGTTCCATTTAATATTGCTACTACTGATTTTACCGACATTTATATACGCACCCCCTTAAATGTTCCAAGGCGGAAGGATAATCTTTTGATTCCTTTTTCCTGCCTGTCTAAAATATCTCTCATATTCAAAATTGCGCTTTCAATTCTGTTAAGTTCTGTCCACTGGATAAATGGTCCGTTCTCAAAAAATCTTTGTGCCGTTCCATAATCTTTAGTGAACATATTGCTATTTATGATATCCAGATTCTGCTCCCAGGCATTAAAATATTTTACTTGCCAATAAGATGAGTAATCTACAATATCTTCTCCCATGTTCTCTATTTCAAAAGGCTTGTATAATTCTGTGACCTTTTCATACAGCCACTGAAGATTGTTTTTTATGCGGTTGTAATCTACAAAATTAAATCTGTCTGTGGATTTCCAGTCCGTCTTTGGTGTGTGCCATATAGACACTTCAATTTCACTACTCATTACAGAAACGTTTCCGGCATCATCATATGCAGCCACTTCAAGACTATAATCCCCACCCACGGACGGAGCTTCCAGACTTCCGGTATAGGTGCTTTCTTCTGTATTCTGCAATTCTGTTTCTGTATCTGCTATACTTGCAGTCACTTTTTCTACTGCCATGAAAGCACCGCCTTTCTTGCTTTTATTGTTTCCTGCCATGCCCCGCTGAAAGAAATCTGTTTTTCATAAGCACGGATAAGGGCTGTTTGTCTGTCCTTTAATTCTAAATAGAACAAGTCATTTGCATCTGTCCTTGGGTCACCACGCCATTTAACGTTGTAGGAAACGTCACCCAGATAATATACCGCTAACCATTCTTCCAGATCCTTGGCATGCTCCACAGTGCTTATCAATGGATTTTTCCACGTTTTTTCTTCTCCGTACTGATTATGCGGAACGGTATAAGAAAAGATATCTGTAACGTATTCATATCCTTTTACTATATATTTAACAACCGTTACATCTGTTGCTATGTTAGAAAACTCTAAAACAGCCATATAACAGCTTTGATACAATATTGATACATTTGCCGTGGACTCTTCTAATGAAGCTTCTAGTCCATGAACCGGATTTGTAAAATAAATCTCATACTTGGTTGTCCCGGAATTTAAAACAATTTCTTCTTTTTTGATTTCTTTTAATTCCGTACTTTCCCGATACAAAGTCCTCTGGACACTGATAGACTTTATCTTACTTTCCCTCTCGCCTGTAGGGTTATTTATAATATCAAGCTGTCTGCTAAGCGTATAATCCGTGATATCATTAATCAGTACGGAATCAATAAAAATCCTTGAGTTGGGATACCCTTTTGTAAATTCAATCTCCATTCGGTCAAACAAATCAAACTCATCAAAATCTGAATATTCCAGCTCAGTATTGGTAATTGTTTTCTTCTGCACTTCTACATCTTCATAGAATGTGGTTATTACAAATTCTTCCGGCCAGACATTCCTAAACCTAATCAAAATACCGTAAGCTACAAATGCCGCTTCTAACGTTATGGTAATCTTAGGATTCTCTTCAAAATA